>JALYNE010000395.1 GCA_030773375.1 Pseudomonadota bacterium | reverse complement strand
AGCGCGGTCGTCGTGAAATCCGCCGCGGACAGAAGCTCGCCTTTTTCGACCGGCCGGGCGAGCACCGCGGTCTCGATCGCTGCCGGGACGGCCTGGGCAGCAGCCGTGGCGGGAACCCCCACCACCAATGCTGCAAGCGTCAGCCGTACGATCACTTCAGCTGCACCGAGGTGGCGAGCATCTCGTCGGCCGTCTTCAGCACGCGACTGTTCATCTCATAAGCGCGTTGGGCGGTGATGAGCGCCGTGATTTCCGAAACGGGGTTGACGTTCGAGGCTTCGATGAAACCTTGCGTCAACGTGCCGAGACCAGGTTGGCCCGGAGCAGCAACTGAGGGCTGCCCCGAGGCCGCTGTCTGGAGCAACAGGTTGCCGCCCATCGCTTCCAGGCCCGCTTCATTGATGAAAGTGGCAAGCTCGATCTGACCAACCGTCTGCATGTCCGGGTCGCCCGCGAGCTTCACCTGGACCTGGCCGGTCTTCGACACGACCACGTCGAGGGCGCCTTGCGGAATGATGATCCCGGGCTGCACAGGATAACCGTCGCTCGTTACGAGCTCGCCCTGATCGGAGAGCTGGAACGATCCAGCCCGCGTATAAGCGGTGTCTCCGCTCGGCAGCGTCACCTGGAAGTAGCCTTGTCCATCGACGGCAAGGTCGTAACGGTTGGATGTTTGGGTGAGCGCGCCCTGCTCGGCGATACGGTAAACGCCCCCGGTCTTGACGCCCGCGCCGATCTGGATGCCGGAGGGAGCGCGCGCGTCCGGGCCGCCGGCGGCGCTGCCGGGCCGCGACACTTGCTGGTAAAGGAGATCCTGAAACTCGGCCCGCTGCCTTTTGTAGGCGGTCGTGTTCATGTTCGCGATGTTGTTGGAGATGACATCGACGTTCGTCTGCTGGGCAAGCATGCCGGTTCCGGCAGTTGAAAGGGAGCGCATTGTGGTCTTTCCTTCGATTGGTTGAGGGTTATTGGTTGAGGCGGCCAAGCCGGTCGATCGCACGCTGGCGCATGTCATTCATGCTTTCGGCCATTCGCTGGCTCATCTGGTAGGAGCGGAGGATATCGATCATGGCGGTGGTCTCCGCGATCGGCTGCACGTTCGAAGCTTCAACGCCGCCTGATTTCAGCCGGGTTTCCGCCGCGGGGAGCGGCCGACCACCCTCGCCGCCCATCATGCCGTCGCCCCGGGGGGAGACGGCGCGCTCGTCGTCGAACACGGTGACAGCAAGCCGGCCAAGGGGCCCCTGCGAGCCGCTGATAGTGCCATCGCCGGAGATGGTGAGCCGCCCGACCTGGTCGGGAGGAACCGATATCGGCTGTCCGCCTTCCCCTAATATCTTTTGGCCGCCCGCCGTAGCGAGCTCGCCTGTCTCCAAAACCTTGATGAGGCCCGCGCGCGTATAAGCAACGCCGCCGCCGGGCGCTTCGACGCTCAGGTAGCCCGGGCCTTCGATCATGACGTCAAGCGGATTGCCGGTTGCCTGGAACGCGCCCTGGGCGGTGTCGTGAATAGCACCGAAATCGAGCACGAACGACGTCGGCTTTGCCGCATCTACAAGCGCCGCCGGACTCCGCTCGACATATTCATGGAACAGCGGTTGCTCACGTTTGAATCCAACGGTGCTGCTGTTGGCCATATTGTTGGCCACGACGTCCAGGCGCCGGCGTAGCGCCTGCTCATGGCTCAGCAAGACAAATGCCGAAACGTCCATCCTCACCTACCTTCAAAAAAACATGGCTTCCGGTGGCGCTAGGCAGAAATTGCCGTGCGCTGGTTCTATAATAGAGAGAATTCAGGAAGAGACGGGCTCGCCAAGCACATTTCTGAAGGCCGTGCGGGAAAGCCGAGGGGGAGAATTGCCTGTGTCAGATGTGCCGCCACAAGAACAAGAAGAAGCTGAGGATGGCGCCGTCTCGTCTCCTGCCTCGCCCAAGCGAGGCAAGAAGCGCATAATCATTATCGGCGCAGCTGCTCTGCTTCTGATCGGGGGCGGCGGCGCCACCTACATGATGCTGGGTGGCAATGGCGCCGAAGCGGAAACCGCGACGCACGCGGAGGAGGATGCGCCGAGCTTTGTCGAAGTCCCGCCGGTGTCCGTCAACTTGCGCAGCCCCGACGGGCAGCCTCGCTTCCTCAAGGTCCGGTTCGTACTGGTCCCAAAGCAGGCGGGCGGCGAAGAAAAGCTGAAGGAGAAGCTGCCGCTGATCCTTGATGCGTTTCAGCCCTTTCTACGCGAGCTCAGGCCTGAGGACCTGGCCGGCTCCGCCGCCGTCTTCCGCCTCAAAGAGGAAATGCTCGTCCGCGCCACCAGCGTCACCGGGCCCGATGCCGTCCGTGACGTCCTGATCCAGGATCTGATCCAGCAATGAGCGACGACTTCGACGATTTCCAGCTTCCGGAACCGCCAGTCGTTACTGGAGGTCCCGACGCATGCTTTGACCAGGCCGACATTGACGCCCTGTTCGGCTTCGATGCCTCGTCATCCCCAGTCCAGAAAAGCGGCCTCAAGGCCGTGATCGAATCCAATGTCATCAGCCACGAGCGGATGCCGATGCTGGAGGTCGTTTGCGACCGAATGGTGCGCACCTTTTCCACCAGCATGCGCAATCTGACTTCCGACGCGATCGACGTCACCCTCGAAGAGGTGACGTCGATCCGCTTCGGTGACTTCATGAACAGGCTCGCTTTGCCTGCGATGATCGGCGTCTTCAACGTCGCCGAATGGGAGAATTATGGGATCGTCGCCGTCGATTCCAGCCTCATCTACGCCGTTGTCGACGCGCTGCTCGGCGGCCGCAAGGGTAACGAGCCGGTGCGGATCGAAGGCCGCGGCTTCACAACCATTGAGACCAAGCTCGTTTCGAAGATGGTTGAGCTCGCGCTGAGCGACCTCGCACACTCGTTCGAGCCGATCACCCCTGTGACGATAGAACTCGAGCGCATCGAGACGAGCCCCCGCTTCGCCGCAATCGCCGGCACCAGCAATGTCTGCGCCGTGGCTGAGTTCCGCGTCGACATGGAAGGGCGCGGGGGCAAGTTCGCCATCCTGCTGCCTTATGCCACCATGGAGCCGGTTCGTGAAAAGCTGCTTCAGCGCTTCATGGGCGAGAAGCTTGGCCGCGATCGCATGTGGGAGGCACATATGGCCTCCGAAATTCGGCGAACCCAAATTTCAGTCGACGTGGTGCTCGGGGAGAAGGAACTTCGCCTCGAGGAGGTGATGGAGCTTCAGGTCGGCCAGACGATCCCGCTGAACCGCGGGCCCGACGACCCGCTCGAACTCCACTGCCGTGGAGTTCCGCTCGGTCGCGCTCATATCGGCCAGCGATCGAACAACATCGCCGTGCGTATCCTCAACGACATCTCGAAGGGTCTTCCAAAATGACGTTTGCTACCTTTACGAACATCATCGTCATCCT
>JALYNE010000394.1 GCA_030773375.1 Pseudomonadota bacterium | reverse complement strand
GGCGTCCTGCTGGCCGCCGGCGACACGTTTCGAGCCGCGGCGATCGAGCAATTGAGGATCTGGGCCGACCGGATCGGCGTGCCCATCATCACCGGTCCCGAAGGCGGCGACCCGTCCGCGATCGTCTTCGATGGTGTCAAGAAAGCGACCGCCGAAGGGATCGACGTGCTGATCGTCGACACCGCCGGGCGCCTGCAGAACAAGAAGGTGCTGATGGATGAGCTTGCCAAGATCCGGCGTGTCCTCGGCCGCCTCAATCCCGAAGCGCCGCATGACGTGGTGCTCGTGCTCGACGCGACCACCGGCCAGAACGCGCTAAGCCAGATCGAGGTGTTTCGCGAGGTGGCGGGCGTGACCGGGCTCGTCATGACCAAGCTCGACGGGACGGCGCGCGGCGGTGTCCTCGTTGCCGCGGCCCAGCAATATGGCCTCCCAATCCACGCGATCGGCGTCGGGGAAGGCATGGACGACCTTCGGCCCTTCGATCCGATCGAAGCGGGCGAAGCCATCGCCGGCGCCACCGAGCAGGATCTGGCATGATCGAGAGCGAACAAAGACGAGCCTCCCCCGGGGTCAAACTTGCAATAGACCTCGGCCCGCTGCTCGTCTTCTTCGTGGTGAACTGGTTTGCGCCGGTTCCGAGCGTGCTCAAGATCTTCTACGCGACCGGCGCCTTCATGGCCGCCATGCTCATCGCGATGCTGATCTCGCAAGTGAAGTATCGGCACATCTCTCCGATGCTCTGGTTTTCGGGGATCATGGTGCTGGTGCTTGGCGGGCTGACCATCTGGCTCCACAACGAGACGTTCATCAAGATCAAGCCCACCATCTACTATCTGGTCGCTGGCGGGCTGCTGCTGTTCGGCCTCCTCAGCCGCCGCAACCTCCTGCAGATGGTGCTTGGATCGGCTTACCCGGGCCTTTCCGAGCAGGGCTGGCGGCTCCTGACCCGCAACTGGATCTTGTTCTTCGCGGCCATGGCGGTTGTCAATGAGGCGGTCTGGCGGACGACGAGCACTGACTTCTGGGTGGCCTTCAAGCTCTGGGGCGCCCTTCCCGCCACCTTCGTCTTCGCGCTCGCGAATGTTCCCATGCTGATGCGGCACGGGCTGCAGTTCGAAAAAGGCAAGGAAGAGCCGCCCATCCCCCCCACCCAGTGAGGGCGAATGCAGCCGATCCTCTCCATCCGCGGTCTCACCAAAACCTACGCGGCGGGCTTCCAGGCGCTGAAGGGGATTGACCTCGACATTCGCCGGGGCGAGATTTTCGCGTTGCTGGGCCCGAACGGCGCCGGCAAGACGACGCTGATCAGCATCATTTGCGGCATCGTTACGCCCTCTTCCGGCACCGTGACCGTCGATGGCCACGACATTGTTCAAGACTATCGGGGTGCGCGCACGAAGATCGGGCTCGTGCCTCAGGAACTCCACACCGATGCTTTTGAATCGGTGTGGGCAACGGTAAATTTCAGCCGCGGCCTGTTCGGCCGTCCTGCCAACGGCGCGTATATGGAAAAGCTTCTGAAGGACCTGTCCCTCTGGGATAAGCGCACATCCATCATGAAGGAGCTTTCAGGCGGCATGAAACGCCGCGTGATGATCGCCAAGGCGCTGTCCCACGAACCCGACATCCTCTTTCTCGACGAGCCGACTGCGGGAGTCGACGTGGAACTCCGCCGCGACATGTGGGCGCTTGTCCGCCGGCTGAGGGAGAGCGGCGTCACGATCATCCTCACCACCCACTATATCGAAGAGGCGGAGGAGATGGCCGACCGGGTCGGCGTCATTAACGGCGGCGCCTTGATCCTGGTGGAACAAAAAACCGAGCTGATGAAGAAGCTGGGCAAGAAGCAGCTCACGCTGCACCTCGCCGAGCCGCTCCGAGCGGTGCCGGCCGAGCTGGCACAATGGGACCTGACGCTGAGCGCCGGGGGAACCGAGCTGCACTATGTTTTCGACGGAAAGGCGGAGCATACGGGCATACCATCGCTGCTGCGGCGAATGAGCGACATCGGAATCGGCTTCCAGGACCTCAACACCCGGCAAAGCTCGCTGGAGGACATTTTCGTAAGCCTGGTCAGCGATGGGAGGCGCCGATGAGCGTTCCTTTCAACGGCCGAGGCGTCTGGGCGATCTACAAGTTCGAAATGCACCGCTTCCGGCGAACCTTGTGGACCGGCCTTGCCGTTCCGGTGATCACCACCTCGCTCTACTTCATCGTCTTCGGCGCGGCGATCGGCTCCAGGATGACAGACGTGGGCGGCATCCCCTACGGCAGCTTCATCGTCCCCGGGCTGATGATGCTTTCGCTGTTCACCGAAAGCATCTTCAATGCTTCCTTTGGCATCCACATGCCGCGCTTCACCGGGACCATATACGAGATCCTCTCCGCCCCCCTCTCCCCCTTCGAGACCGTGCTCGGCTATGTGGGCGCGGCCGCAACCAAGTCGGTGATCGTGGCGCTGGTGATCCTCGCGACCGCCAACCTCTTCGTCGACGTCGAGCTCGCCCATCCTGTGCTGATGCTCGGCTTCCTGCTGCTGGTCGCGACGACCTTCTGCCTGTTCGGCTTTATCATCGGCATTTGGGCCAAGGGCTTCGAGCAGTTGCAGGTCATTCCGCTGCTCGTGATCACGCCGATGACTTTCCTCGGCGGCGCCTTCTACTCGATCCACATGCTGCCGGAGCCGTGGCGAACGGTGACGCTGTTCAACCCGGTCGTTTACCTCATCAACGGATTTCGATGGACATTTTTCGGGAGGGCCGACGTGCCGGTGGTGTGGAGCGTGCTCGCGACGCTCGCCTTTCTTCTGGCCTGCTTGGCCGGGATCTCGTGGATCTTCAGGACGGGCTACCGGCTGAAGAGCTGAGCTCCCCAGCCGGCCCAGCGGTCAGCCCTCCTGATCCGCGCGGGTATAACCTTCGCCATCGAGATTCTGGGCGACGAACTCCCAGTTGACGAGATTGCTCAGCACCTTGTCGGCGAAGTCGGGCCGGGCGTTCCGATAGTCGATGTAGTAAGCATGCTCCCACACATCGAGCGTGAGGAGCGGCTTCATGCCCTCATAGACGACCGGTGTGTCAGCGTCGTGGAGCGAGGTGATCTTCAGCGAATCCCGGTCGAGCACCAGCCATGCCCAGCCGTTCGAAAAGTGGCCGACAGCTTCGGACTTCAACTTGTCGAGCATTGCATTGGTGGATCCGAACGCCTCGTCGATCATCTCAGCGAGCATGCCGGTCGGCCGCTGCCCTTGCGCCGGCGCGAGGCACTGCCAGTAGAAGCTGTGGTTCCAGATCTGGGCGCTGTTGTTGAACAGTCCCTTGTCGCCGCGCTCGCGAGCGGCGCGGATCACCTCCAGCAGCGAGGCGCCCTCCAGTCCCTTCTCACCGAGCATGCCGTTGGTTTTGTCGACATAGGCTTTGTGA
>JALYNE010000393.1 GCA_030773375.1 Pseudomonadota bacterium | reverse complement strand
GTGAAACCGAAATTCTTGAAGAACTGGCCAGATATGCCAGGCATCAGGGCCACCGGGAGGAACACCGCCACGATCGCCATCGTGGTCGCGAGCACCGCCAGTCCGATTTCGTCTGCCGCATCGATCGACGCCTGATAGGCTGATTTGCCCATCCGCATGTGGCGCACGATATTCTCGATTTCGACGATCGCATCGTCGACGAGCACGCCGGCGACGAGGCTGAGCGCCAACAGGCTGAGGCTGTTCAGCGAAAAGCCCATAAGGTCCATGAACCAAAAGGTCGGGATTGCGGAGAGCGGAATGGCGATGGCGGCAATCATCGTCGCACGCCAGTCACGAAGGAAAAGCAGCACGACCAGCACCGCCAGAAGTGCGCCTTCCCACATGGCGTCGATTGCGGATTCGTACTGCCCAATCGTGTAGTCGACTTCGGTGTAGACCTCGTTGAACCGGATCCGGGGATTCTCCTCCTCGATCTTCCTCAGCTCCTTCCAGACCGCCTCGTAGGCCGAGACATCCGATGCTCCCTTGGCGCGCCCAATGCTGAAGCCCACGGCCTGCTTTCCGTTCAGCTTCGCGATGCTGCGCTGCTCGCTGTTGCTGTCGATCACCCGCGCAATGTCGCCGAGCCGTACGGTACGGCCGCCGGGAAGCGCGATCTGCGTCTGCGAGAGCTGGTAGGCGTCGGCCGCATTCCCGAGAACGCGAACCGCCTGTTCGGAGCCGGCGATCTCCGCGCGTCCGCCGGCGGCATTGAGGTTAACCTGCCGGAGCGGCTGGTTGACCTGCGCAGCCGTGATGCCCTGCACCTGCAGCGCGGCCGGATCGAGGACGACGCGGATCTCGCGGTCGACGCCGCCCTGGCGGTCGACGGAGGCGACGCCCTCGATGCCGAGCAGACGCCGTGCGATCGTGTTGTCGATGTACCATGACAGCTGCTCCAGCGTCATGTCCGTGGTTTCAGCCGCAATGAAAGCGATGTCGTTGCCGAAATCGACCCGATTGACCTGAGGCTCGAGGATCCCCTCCGGAAGGTCGGAGCGGATCTGACTGACCGCGTCCCGAACGTCGTTGACGGCACGATCAGTCGGCGTTCCGATCTTGAATTGGACGAAGGTCGTGGAATTTCCCTCTCGCACCGTGCTGTTGATCTCGTCGACTCCGTTGACGCCGCGAATCGCGGATTCGACGCGCTGCGTCACCTGCGTCTCGAGCTCGGATGGCACCGCGCCCGGCTGGACGACGCTCACCTGCACGGCCGGAAAGTCGATGTCGGGATCGTTCTGGACGTCCATCCGCATGAAGCTGATGACGCCGGCGAGGGTGAGCGCAATGAACAGAACGATCGGGGGTACCGGGTTCCTGATCGCCCAGGCGGAGATGTTGCGGAAGCTCATCGCTCGTATGTCCCCTTAGGCGACCGCACGCCGTGGCGCGACCTTTTGACCGGGATGGAGGAATGCGCCCGCGGAAAGGACCACGCGCTCCTGTCCGGAAAGGCCCGCCAGGATGGTGACGCCTTCGTTTGTCACGCTTCCGACCTGGACGTCCCGCCGCTCCGCTTGGTTGCTGGCGTTCACGACGTAAACGAAATTGCCCTTCTGATCGCTCAGCACTGCGCTCTGTGGGAGAAGCGGGGCATCCACCGCGCCGGCGGTGATCCGCGCCTCGGCAAAGCCGCCGGGACGGACCAGCCGATTGTACGCAACCGCAACCCGCGCTTCGCCGAGACGGCTCTGCGGGTCGATGACCGGCGAGACCTGCCATACGCGCCCCTGGAAGCTGGTCGAGGAGCCAACCGGGATCACTTCAACGGGAAGACCCACCCGCACCATCGCCAAATCCTGCTGCGGCAGTCTCGCGCGCACTTCCATCTCACCGCCGCGCGCGATGCGGAACAGCGCGCCGGCCGCCCCGCTCACCACCTGACCCGGCTCGACATTGCGTTCGAGCACAAGGCCGGCGGCGGGCGCGCGTATGTCCAGGCGGCCAATGCGGGCACGGATCTCGCCGAGCTGCGCCTCGGCGACCCGGACCCGCGCAGCGGCGGCGTCCCGCGCGGCGATCCGCCGGTCGACGTCCGCGCGCGACACGAAGCCGCGGCTGACGAGCGACTGAGCCCGGTCAAGCTCCTGCTGGGCAAGCTGGGCGTCGGCGCGGCTGACCTGGATCTGCGCGGCAAGACGCTGCGCCTCCTGGCTCTGCACCGAACGCTCGATGACAGCGAGCGTCTGACCCGCGCCGACCCATTGGCCGGGCTCGACCAGAACGCGGGCCACCATGCCGCCTTCACCGGCCACTCCGACAGGCATGTCGACGCGCGCCGCAACCGTTCCGCTCGCCGACACGACGCGCGCCACCTGCTGGCGTCCAGGCACGACCACCGTGACCGTCGGCATTGCACCGCCGCGCTTTTCCTTGCTGGCGGCGGGAGCGGGCGCGGCTTCCCTGCCACGCGCCATCATTGCGAGGATAATGGCGGCCAGAAGAGCCAGCACTGCCACGGAGGCGATGACGATCCGGCGTCGACGCCGCTTCTTCGTCACTACCGCGTCGCCCAGGATCTCGCCTTCAGGTGCACCGCGCCGCCAGGCTGCCGTTTCGATGTTCATCGTTTTCATCTTCCCCACACAGCGTATCAGCGGCATCGGCCGCCCGAACGACTGTATTAGACAAATAAGCCACCCGCCTCAAGCCCGTGCGTCGGCCAAGCCCCTCGAGCGTGCCCCTGCAGCCATACACGTTGCGGGAGCCTTTTGCCATTGTGGATGTTCGGGAAAGTTCTGGCAGCGCGCGGGCGCGCCTGCACGTACGAATAAGCGGAGGAGGAACAACAAATGCTCGGAAGCCACGGCCTGTTCGGCTGGATCATCATCGGCGCGGTGGCAGGTGTCCTTGCCAAGTGGATCATGCCTGGCCGCGATCCTGGCGGATGCGTCGTTACCATCCTGCTCGGGATTGCGGGCGCACTCCTGGCCGGCTTCATCGGCAATGCCGTAGGGTGGTACAGCCAAGGGCAAGCCGGCGGCTTCATCGCTGCGACGCTTGGCGCGATCGTGATCTTGTTCATCTACCGGATGATCGCGCGCCGCCGATGAGGCTTGCGGCATCGCTTAAACCGGAGCCTCCTTGCCACCACGTCGCGCGGCGAGGCGACACACATCAGAAGGGGCCGCCGCGCTGGAGCGGGCGGCCCTTCCGATCCGAAGCGGACCTTGAATTTAGCGCACGCGCCCGCGGCGGAACAGGTTCACGATTCCGAGCAGGACGATCGCACCGACAAGCGATGCCAGGATGGAGGTCAGGTTGATCTCTCTGTTGATCGATCCGCCGCCCATCACCAGCCCGGCAAGAAAGGCCCCGACGATGCCGACGACGATGTTGAGCAGAATGCCTTGCTGCGCGTCGGTCCGCATCACGATGCTG
>JALYNE010000392.1 GCA_030773375.1 Pseudomonadota bacterium | reverse complement strand
TGGCTTGGATCGGCGCTCGAAGTGTAGGTTTGCGTTCGCAGTGTCAAATGTCTCGGGTGGGACGCACATCAGAATGGAATAGTCTGGGTACCAGTTGAAGTTTTTGATCCTGTCACCTGTCACGTGATCAACCGCATTCACCCCACAATACATGATCCCGTCGCTACGCTCGATCGAGGCCGCGGTTTTGGCTAAGGTCGTGCTGTCGATATCTCTGCCGAGAGCGTCTGAAACCGCCCGCGAGATGGCCACAATATCTGCCGTGCTGGATGCCATTCCTTTTCCGCTCTCCAGGCTGGAGCGGCGTGTGAAGGTCACTTGCAGCGGCTCAGCCCCCGACCACTGGAGGATCCGCTCACAAGCCTGACGCATTTTCTCAGTGTCCGATCGAAAGCCTATGAACTCGAACTCATCTGCATGAGTGAGACGCACTTCCACTTCGCTGAACAAGTTGATGGGGCAGGTGACGTGGAAGGGCGTCCCGTCGCCGAGGAAGCCTTGGACGAACTCACCGCAGGCTCCGAAGCTTCGACCTCTACCTACGGTTGGATTCATCAAAGCACTCGAATCCGTGTCCAGCATGAGCGCCGGATCTGCCACCGCGTATGCCGCAGAATGAGTCCGTATTATCAACAGGTTTATTTCAGCTTCAATGGCAGGCCTGCGGCCACGAAAACCACTGCTTTCGATAATTCCGCGATGCGCTGATTGAGGCGGCCCTGCTCATCGCGAAATCGGCGTGCCAAGGCATTGTCGGGGACGATGCTCAATCCGACCTCATTGGAGACGATCGCGACCTGCGCGCCTTCCTTGCTCAAAGCGGAAAGGAGTTCGGTGGAACCGCCGTCGACGCAACGCTCCGCCAACATCAGGTTTGATAGCCACAAGGTTAGGCAGTCAATGAGCAGTATTCGGTCCGATCTGGCTTCGTCCGCAATCGCTGACGCGAGATCCAGTGGAGCTTCGATGGTTATCCACTGTTCTCCTCGATCCTGACGGTGGCGATCAATGCGCTCGCTCATTTCGTCGTCGAAGGCCTGGGCGGTAGCCAGATAGACTGGCTGCAACGTCCGAAGTGCAGTCTGCTCCTCCACCCACGCCTGTGCATAGCGACTTTTCCCGGAGCGAGCGCCCCCGAGTATAAAAAGCTCTGGGCCGCCACTTGACGGGATCCTGCCAGTTGGACCAAGGCGAGTCATGTGAAGGGTCCCTGTGATGGGGATTAAAGAGGGAACCACGGTGTAAATCCGAGGCTGCTCCCGCAACTGTCAGCGGTTAGCCCGCGTGTCTTATGCCACTTGAGCCCCGGCTCTGGGAAGGCGGCACGCAACGGGCGATGATCCGCGAGCCAGGATACCTCCCCCCACAGTCGTCCATCGCCCGGGCGGGATGAACCTGGCGTACGGAAAATCCGCGTGACGACAGCGATACGGCCGTTAGGGCGGCCGCGCTGCTGCCGTTCAAACGGCTCTGCGCGAGTCCTGTCCCCGGCGGCCTCTTCAGGTTGTGACGAGGATGACATGAAAACGATTTTTTTCTTTACCGCTTTGCAGCTCGGCGCCGGCCAGTCTCCGGCAGTCGAGCCCGACGACGCCTCCGAGGCCATCGTAGTTACGGCCACTCGTTCGGAAACCCCGGTCGCGAAGGTCGGCAGCTCGGTGAGCATCATCGATCGGGAGGAGATAGAAAGGAGCCAGGAAGTCCTCGTCTCGGACTTGCTGGCCCAAGTGCCAGGAGTCAGCTTTTCACGCAACGGCGGGATCGGCGGCCTGACATCCGTGCGTATCCGTGGTGCCGAGGCAGAGCATACTGTTCTGCTTATCGACGGGATCAAGCTCAACGATCCTTCCTCCCCGGGAGGCGGGTTCAACTTCGCCAATTTGCTGACACGGGGCATCGACCGCATTGAGGTTCTCCGCGGCCCGCAATCGACCCTATGGGGCAGCCAGGCGATCGGCGGGGTGGTGAACGTCATCACAACCGGGCCGGGCGCCGATCGAGTTGATGCTTCCGTGGAAGGAGGCTCACGTGGAACGGCCCAGGTTCGAAGCGAAGTCTCAGGGACATCCGGAAGACTGGGTTATGTCCTTGGCGGTGGATATTTCCGGACCAACGGTGTGTCCGCCTTCGCGAAATCCCTTGGTGGTACCGAGCGGGATGCATACCGCAATTTCGGATCGAACGGGCGGCTCACCTATCGGATCTCCGATGATGTCGATCTTGATGTCCGAGGATGGTTCACACGCTCCCGGAACGAATTCGATGCGATCACGCGCGATTCGGCCGATTTTGGTAAAAACCGGGAAATGGTCGGCTATGCCGGTCTGAACGTCAGGACATTTGGGGGAAGGCTGCGCAACCGCTTTTCAACTTCTTTAACCCGAACCAATCGAGACAATTTCAATCCGGATCTGGTACCGGTGCGGACCTTCGATGCCGTGGGCCGCAACGACCGATTGGAATATCAGGGCCAAGCCGATCTGGGCCGCGGGCTGTCTGCCGTGTTTGGCGCCGAGACGGAGCGGCAAGAGTTTCGCTCGGCATCGCCGACTCGGACGAACCCAAATCCGACGCCCGCAACCGGCAAAGTGAGGCTCAACAGCGTTTTTGCTCAGCTGCAAGCTGAGCCGGTAGCAGGATTGAACCTAACCGGAGGTGTCCGCCAGGACGACCATAGTCGCTTCGGCGGAGCCACCACAGGGCGCGCCACGATGGCGTTCACCCCGGACAATGGCCGCACCGTGGTCCGGATGAGCTATGGAAGTGGTTTCAAGGCGCCCACCCTATTCCAGTTGCTCAGCCAGTTCGGAAACCTTGATCTGGAGCCAGAGCGAGGCCGCGGCTGGGATGCCGGCCTCGAGCGGAGCTTCGCGGGAAATCGCTTGAAGCTTGCCGCCACCTATTTCGGACGGCGCAGCACGGATCTCATCGAGTTCGTCTCCTGCTTCCGTAACACGGACCCTCGTTGCCGGACGAGGCCGCTCGGTTTTTTTGAGAATATACGCGCGACCAAGGTTGAGGGATTGGAGCTTTCCGGTGCCGTTCAACCGGTGCAAGCCCTATCGATCCGCGCGCACTACACGTTGTCGGATGCCAAGAATGCAAGCCGGGGCACCCCGAACTTCGGAAATCGATTGCCTCGCCGGCCCAAGCACAGCGGATTTGCGGAAGTCGCGTATTCGGTGGGGGCGCTCGAGGGGTCCCTCGCACTGACACGTGCGGGAGCGAGTTTCGACGATGCCGCCAATCGCAACCGGCTTGACGACTACACGCTGGTCGATCTTCGCCTGCGTTACGCCCTAAAGGAAGGGCTTGAGCTATTCGGGCGCGTGGAAAACGTTTTCGACGAGACCTACGAGACGACTAGGCGGTTCGGCTCCCCGGGGCGCGGAGCGTTCGTCGGCGCGAACTTGGGTTTTTAGAAGTGCAGAAAGGTGCCGCCTG
>JALYNE010000391.1 GCA_030773375.1 Pseudomonadota bacterium | reverse complement strand
GGATCGCCGTCGATGACATACGCGAACGGCGCATTGCCGGCGGTTGGCAAATCCTCACCTGGCTTCTTGGTGAGGTCAGGAAACACCCCGCCGGTCATGCGGGCACTGAACTGGGCGTCTCCCTGCAGGTGGCGAATGATCTGTGTCAGTTGGTTTTCAGCAGCCGCGACGATCATCCCTGCCAGATCCTTTGGATATCCGCGATGAGCTGCGGGGCTAAGCGGCCGAACGTCGGCTGCACAATGGCGTATTTCGACCCGCCGGCCAGCTCGGCAATCGCCCCGCCGGCCTTGAGCACCTGCTCGACCGAGAGCGGCTGCGGTGGCCGGCGCTTGCCGGGGGGTAGCTCCAGGTGGATGCCGTAGGCTACGCCATGAATGAGCGTGACCTTTGCCCCGTGGAGCACGTCCGTCGGATGGCTGGGCTCAACTTTCAGATGGGCTCGGGCCTCGCCGGTCTGGTCGAGCCAGACGGCGTTTTGGCGCATGGCGGCTTGTACGTCCGCGCCCCAGCGGTCATACGCGTTGCGGCTCGCCTGGAGCTTTTGGCGCTCGATGCGGAGCAGCTGCTTGGCAGCGCGGTCGAGCTGCGCGGCGAAGTCGGTCATAGCGGGCTCAGCTGGCCCAGCAGATAGCCGGGCTGCTCGGTCGTCAGCTCCAGCACCTGGAAGCGTGAGGCCGGCTGGGCAACCGACGCGAGCCGGTCGTTTTGCTGGACGTTCGTGCCGAGCGGGGCGATGAGCCACCACTGCCGCTCGACCTGGGCGCCGGCCGTGTCGGTCAACAGCAGTCGCGGATCTGTCATGTAGACGGTGTAGGCCATGATCGGATCGGGCAGCACGTTGGCGGCAACCGGCGCGGTCTTGCCGTTGCCGCTCGTGCCACGCGTCACGTTGTGCTGGCTGCCACCGGTAGCAAGCCGCCGCATGAGCGTCAAGAGCGAACGCACACTCCACACGCTCACGAGGTGTACTCCACGTTGCCTGAGCCGAGCGTGTAGTCCGGACGTCGCCGGCCGCGCAGGTTCGCACCGGTTGCGGTGTTGGCGGTGTCAGCCGGCGGAGCGCTGATGCGCGCTCGAAGCAGGTTAATCGCGGCGAAGGTCTGGCTCAGCTTCTGATTGAGCGAGCCCTGCGCCGTGTCGACCAGCGTCGCGTAGTGCCGTTCCAGACGATCCAGACACCCGCCGAGCGCCGCGGTGCGAATCGCCTTGAGTTGCGCGGGGGCTGCGGTCGTTAGATCGCTCACGCCGGCGTCGCTCATGGCATCCGCGATCGGGTCGCTGTAGTGGCCCTCGGGCTGGCCAGTCGACGCGGACGTATTCCATTCCGCGTCGACGGCCAGGGTTGCAAGGTCACGATGGAGGCGCGCGGCTAACTCGGCGGGGGTCATAGTGGGTACCTTTGCTGGTGATCGGGGTGGATTTGCACCACCTTCGTGCGGTTATGAGCTTCTACCGGCCATACGGCCTGTGGGTCTTTCGGGGTTACTCGCTTCCGCACACTACTGGAAACCCTTATTCGCGCGTGTTCCTATCACGCCGCCGATCAATCAGCCGGCTTAGCTGACCTTGATGTGGCGCAGCACCGCCGCGCTCTTCGTCGCCTTCAGCGCCACGGCCGCGACCATCTCGACCTCGCCGTTCTTGACGGCGCCGGCCTGGGAGAAGTCAGGCAGCCAGGAGTTGACCAGCGGCTGGCCGGCCAGCGACACGCCGTGAAAGCCGGTCAGGTCCAGGTTGACCGCGTACAGGTCGGTCAGGCCCGAGATGGCCGGGTTGGTGCCCGCGCCGTCGAGGTCACGCGACTCGATCGGAATGATCGGGTTGTTCGACGCCGGCTTGGCGCCGAGGTCAACCAGCGGAATGCCGTCGAACGCAGCGACCTTGCGGCCGAAGGCATCTTCGACCTGTGAGAGGTAGCCGGCCCAGCGGGCGATCTGCTGTACGCGGGCGATACTCTTCGAGTTGCCCAGCAACGCGGTCGGCCGCTCGGCCAGCGCCGCGACGAGCTCGTCGAGGAACTCCATCGCCTTGAAGGCCTCGGCCTGCGTGTCGATCACCGTCCAGTCGAGGCCGTTCTGCACGGCCGTCGCCGAGGCGCCGATCTCGGTCGAGGAGCCGGTCAGCGCCTTCTTGAGGCCGTCGAACGCATTGGCATCGACGGCGCTATCGCCGTTGATCGCGGCGTCGTGGAAGAGCGAGCGAGCCGCCTTGATCTTCTGCGACATCTGCAGCGCGACTTCATCTGCCAGCCCGCCGACCTTGGCCAGCACGCGGTCGATCTGGAAGCTGCCGCCGAAGGGCTTCAGCTCCACCGTGTAACGCTGCTTGGTCACTTCCTGCGGCGTGTACTCGGTGTTCATCGCGCGGAAGGCAGCAGACGGCTGGGTGATCAGGCGGGTATAGCCGTAGGTCAGCGTGGCACCGTTGGTGCCGGGCGTCACGGCATCGTCGAACGTCATGTTGTCGAGCAAGTAGCTCGACTTGCGGAACTCGTCGATGACACCCGCCTGGATGTCATCTTGGGCATTGAGTTTGGCTTGGGCTAGTGTGACGGCCATGGTCACTCACTCCTTGATGCTGACAGAACCGGGTCAGCGATGAATGGGGTTACTTGCTGTTGTAATGGTCGGCGAGCGCCCCTGCGAGCCCTTCGGCTTTGGGCGGGCTGCCCGGTGTGATGGGCGGTGGGGCAATCGGAGGCGCGGCGGGGATGGCGGCGGTCAACGCCTGCCAGGCGGCAGTCAGTCCCGCCGCGTCGGTGGCTGCAAGCAATTGCTGCGCAGCCTCAAACGCGGTGATGGGCACGCCGGCCGTGCCAGCAGCCCGTAAGCGTGCGTTCTCGGATTCCAGCGCTGCGGCGCGCGCCGTTGCCTCAGCCGCTGGGTTGGCCGGCGCCGGTGGTGCTGGAGTCTTGAGCGCGGCTACCTCGGCCTCCAGCGCCTTGGCCTTGACGCGCAGCGCTCCTTGGCGGCTGAGCCAGCGCTTATGGTCGCGCGCAAACTCTTCCAGGCTCGGGTCGCTGTCGTCGTCATCGTCGTCGGCGGGCGGGTCTGCGGGCGGATCAACCGGCGCAGGTGGTGCCGCGGGCGGATCAACCGGCGCAGGCGGGTCGGTGGGAGCTGGAGCCGGGCTGGAGCCTGCTGGCGAGTCGACATCGAACAGCGGGCCAACATACCGGTGTCCAAACCAACGAATACGGGGCATGAGGTGGGTCTCCATGTGCGGATCAACCGCGCTAGGATCAATATGCTTAGGCCGGATCAACCGGCGGTGACATCGGGAATAACTGCTTGCGCTGGGCTTCACTCAAAAGATGCTTAACCAGGCGACGCGTCTCATCGTGCAGCAGCATGCGGTGAGCATTTGCTGTGTACCAGCCATAAATATCCGGCTTATGCTGGGCCATGCCGGCACCAACCCAATCGGCAACCATCTCGCGCACA
>JALYNE010000390.1 GCA_030773375.1 Pseudomonadota bacterium | reverse complement strand
AAAAAGGCGCAAGCGGCCGTCGAGGCACAGGAAGAGACGCTGCGGCTGGCCCTCGAGGCGGTAGGCGATGCGGCGTGGGACTGGGACCTCAGATCAGGGGCGTTGAGGATCGTCGGGCGTCACGTGAAATCTCTTGGCTATCACCTCACCCGCTTCGACGGCTCGGTGCAGACGATGGGGTCCATCATCCATCGTGACGACGTGGATCTGATGACCAAGGAGCTGACGAAGCACCTTGCCGGCCGGTCGCGAAGCTTCGGTTGCAAGTTTCGAGCCCGCGCGAGCAACGGCGAATGGCGCTGGACGATGACGCGCGGCCGAGTCATCGAGCGTGATCCAATCACTGGTTGGGCCCTCCGAATGGTGGGTACCTCGCTCGACATTCACAAGCTGGCCGAGGCAGCCAAGCCTGCACGGAACACGAAGAAGCCGACCTGATCGAAGGGGGTGATGCTGAGAGCTGTGGGGAAGTCACGGCCGGCGAACAAGCGGAAGCAGATGCAAGCTCTCCGCCACCGGCGTCAGCGGCTGTTCGCCCCTGAACCAAGCGATCAGATTGTCGGCGACCAGCTTGCCCATTGCGTTTCGGGTGTGGACGGACGCGGAGCCGATATGCGGCAGAAGCACCAGGTGAGGAAGGTCGACGAGTTCCTGCGGAACGCGCGGTTCATCCTCATAGACGTCGAGGCCCGCGGCTAAGATCGTGCCCGATCGCAGCGCTGCCACGAGCGCCCGCTCTTCAACCACGCTGCCGCGAGCAACGTTGATCAAGATGCCGTAGGAGCCCAGTGCTTCAAGAACCCTATGGTCGATCAGGTGCCTGGTGCCGGCGCCGCCTGGAACGATCACGATCAGTGTGTCTACGGCTTCCGCAAGCCCGACCAGTGTCGGGTGATAGACGTAGGGGACGCCCGGCTGCTCGGTGCGTCCGTGATAGGCAATGGAAAGGTCGAAGCGCTCGAGCCTCCTGGCGACGGCTTTTCCGATATGGCCGAGCCCGACGATGCCGATGCGCCTGTTGCGCAGCGTCGGCGATAGCGGGAAGGGCGCGCTCAACCATCGCCCTTCCCGAAGGTAGCGATCGGCCTTTGGGATTTGTCGCACGGTGGCCAAGAGGAGCCCGAGGGTCAGGTCGGCGACCTCCTCGTCGAGCACGCCCGGCGTGTTTGTCACCACGATCCCGCGCGCCGCAGCGGCGGCGGTATCGACGTTGTCATAGCCGACGCCGAAGCTGGAAACGATCTCCAGATTGGGCAGCCGGTCGAACAGAGCAGCCTCCACGCGCCCAAAGAGCGTGCTGGTGGCAACGCCTCGAATGCGCGGCCCGACCTCACGCCAGAAAGCGGTTTCGTCGGCCTGCTCGGACAGGTGGTGCAGACTGAGCGACTGCGCCAGCGTCTGGGTGACGATCGGCGGCATGGGCGCGGTGACAAGAATATCGGCACGGTCCATCAGGCCGCCATACACACGTCACCGCCGCCAGCTGAACGATATCTGCGACGCCGCCCGACCCTTGTTCAGCACCCGCATCTCACATGCCCGATCGAACCGAGGCATGAGCCGGAGCAAATCGCAAAATGGTGTATCCTATGACCGCCGAGATGAGGATAAAAAATGTGTGGTAACTGTCGCCCGACGTCGCAGCTAAGTGGAGGAACTCAGCTGTAAGAGTGACGAGGTGAATGGCGAAGCACGCATCTGAAGGTACTGGGGCAAGTGGGTCGCGGGCGCTCGACCTGCAGCTCGTTCTGGAAACAATCAGCTGGCTCGCGGCGTGGCTCATCCTGCCGGTCTGGCTGGCTTTGAAGCAGGTCGGCGTGTCGGACTTCCTGGTATACGCGTTCGGCTCGGGCTTGCTCTTGGCGGTCGGGGTTGCTGCGGATCGTCCTCGCGCGTTGGACCAGCTCGGGGACGCGGCCTGGTTCGCTGGTGTCTCTTCTCTGGCCGTGACGGTCGTGGGCGGGATGGTCTTCGCCCTGGCTTCCGTCCTTCGTGCCCAGCTTTGGTGAGGGGGCATGGCGCTCGTCCCCCATTCAGGCGGCCTATCGTTCCGCCAATATATTCTGACCCGAAAATACCATCACGGCCGCGGGAGCGATAAGGGTTGGAGTTTCATCGTCCTCGCTCTTGGTGACCCGGACTTGGCCAATGTGCAGAGCTGGCATGAGCTCCGGGAGTATCTCACGCAGGGAGGAGCCGATAGAGGGATGCTCGAGGGCGCGGGGAGTGTCTGGCGCAGTTACATTTCCTGTCTCAGCAGGAAGCGAAAGCTTTCACGGATGGGCAAGTTCGATCAGCGGAGCCTCGCGGCCTACGCTGGATCGTCGCGATAACGGACGCGAGTGCTATGCGCCGGCAGACCACTGCGGTAGCTGCGCTCCTGGTCGGCGCCGGCCTGGCGGATCCGGCCTTCGCGGCAAGATGGCTCGAAGTGGGCATCGCGACAAATGGCGTCAGGGCCTACGTCGACGCGGACTCCGTCTCCTCGGGGGAAGGTTGGGTTCGGGTCAGCCAACGCTTCGTCTTCCCCAAGGCGCACCCGGGGCGTCTCGGACGGGCAGACCAGGAGGTGGTTTATGTCTGCACTGCTCGGTTGGTCAGAACCCTGAGGTCGGTCGAGTAGGGCAAGGATGGCCGCGTCAGGCGCAGCGACAATGGAACCCCAGTTGCGCCCTACCGGATAACCGCCGGTACGCTCCCCCAATATATTTTCGATCTGCTCTGCTGAACGACGGGCAGCCATTCCGAGCGGGACCAGCGAGGCGTAAAAAGACCGTGCTAACGATTGATCCTCTGCCGGTGTATGGCGCCCCGCCGTGGAGCCTCCTGCAAACCGGGACGAGAGGAAGAAAAGTTGATGAACTTCGCCCGAACAGCTTTTGCGCAGCTATGGATGCTGGCGGCCTTGTGCGCCTGCGCCCGATCGGAACCGGTTCCGGCGAATCCTGATGAAATTGAGGCCGCGGTAAAGCAGGCGAACGAAGCAGCGGCCACAATCGAGAAAGATGAAGCCACTGAAGACGCTCTTGATGGTCTCTGACCAGTGCCCGACGGCTGCCTCGCAGTTGCAGATTTCGAATGAAGACTCCCTCTACTTCCTGCGCCGGCCGAAGCCGAGCTGGAACTTGCCCAGAGGGCTGAGCACCCGCGGGCTGTCGCGGCACACTACACCCTCGCCGAACATTACCTCGACCGCATCTATGGGCTCGGAGGATAGTCGAAGAAGATGAAGCTAGGGCGCGAGCCCCTGAGGGTTGGACAGGGAACTCCAGAAGGTGCAGGATCGACTCGCCGGCGGTCTTCGCCTCACGCTGATCGCTGACTGTAGCTCGTTTCCGGCGAGGCAAGCCGGTATCCCACGCCCAGCTCGGTGAGGACCAATCGAGGCTCGGCCGGATCCTCCTCAAGCTTTTGTCGAAGCAAAGCGATATAGCTTCGTAGGTACTGGGCATCCGCGCTCGGATCGCCCCAGCCGGCGAG
>JALYNE010000389.1 GCA_030773375.1 Pseudomonadota bacterium | reverse complement strand
CTATTCGGGCGCGTGGAAAACGTTTTCGACGAGACCTACGAGACGACTAGGCGGTTCGGCTCCCCGGGGCGCGGAGCGTTCGTCGGCGCGAACTTGGGTTTTTAGAAGTGCAGAAAGGTGCCGCCTGGATGGTACATGGCGGCCGCACGGATGAGGCGCGCAAGGCGTATTCAGGCGCACCGCAACCGTGGATCGATCTGTCGACCGGGCTCAATCCACATTCTTATCCGATGCCGCACTTGGCGACATCGGATTGGGCCGCCCTGCCCGATCAGGAGGCACTTGCCGGGCTCGAGGAGGCGGCGGCGCTCGCGTTCGGAGTCCCGCACGACTTCCTTAGTGTGCTGCCGGGCACTGAAATTGGTATCCGGCTGCTCGCCAGCATCGATTTGCCGCAACCGGTTCGGATCGTCGGCCCGTCTTATGGCAGCTATGCGGATGCCTGGCCGGCGGCTATGCTGATCGAAGCTGGCGAGGCTGATTTGGAGCTGGGGCGCGGAACCCTGGTTCTCGCCAATCCCAACAATCCCGACGGAAGATGCCGGCCAACGGCCGATTTGCTGGAGCTGGCAGATCGGCTCGCATCGAACAACGGCTTCCTCATCGTCGATGAAGCCTTCGTTGATGTCGCGCCGGAGCTCAGTCTGTGCCCCTATATCTCCGATCGGCCGAACATCGCGGTGCTTCGGTCTTTCGGAAAGTTCTTTGGCCTCGGCGGCGTCCGCCTCGGCTTCCTCATTAGCTCCCCCGGATTGAGATCGGCCGTCCGGCATCGTCTCGGTGCATGGCCCGTCTCTACCGCCGCCATCCGTGTGGGCAGCCAAGCCTATGACGACCGGGCCTGGATCGAAAGAACCATCCCGGAGCTCTCCGCCGATGCTACCCGGCTCCACCAGATGCTGAAGCGGCATGATTTGTCGGTCCGGGGCGAGTGCCCTCTCTTCCGGTTGGTCGAAACCCACCGCGCCTCCGAGCTATTTACGCATCTGGCGCGCCGTGGGATTCTCACTCGGCCATTCTCGTACAACCAAGACTGGCTGCGGATCGGCCTTCCCGGCAGTGAGCCGGCTTGGGCGCGCTTCGACGCGGCTTTGACCAGCGCAATGGAGAATCTCGATGGCTGAAGAACCAAGCAAGCGCGACCACCACTTCGCCATGAAGAAGCTGCAGTCCGAACGGCGCGAGCTGATGAAGAGCAAGACCGAAAGAGGCGGCCTCCTCATCGTCCATACCGGGGATGGCAAGGGCAAGTCGACAGCCGCTTTCGGAATGGCCTTGCGAAGTCTCGGATGGGGGCTGAAGGTCGGGATAGTCCAGTTCGTCAAAGGCAAGTGGAAGACCGGCGAGCGGCTTTTCTTCACCGGGTTGGGTGACCGGCTCGACTATGTGGTGTCGGGCGAGGGGTTTACCTGGGACACGCAAGACCGCGACCGGGACGTGGCCGCGGCGCGCGCCGGCTGGGAGCGGGCAAAAGCGATGATTGCCGATCCAAGCTACAACCTCATCATCCTGGACGAGCTCAACATCGCCTTGCGCTATGAGCAATTGCCGCTGCCGGAGGTGCTCGAGGCCTTGGAAGCCCGCCCGGCCGGCACTCATGTCTGCATCACCGGGCGTAATGCCAAGCCGGAACTCATCGAAGCGGCCGATCTGGTGACGGAGTTCACGCTGGTGAAGCATCCCTTCGAACAGGGTTTCAAGGCGCAGCGCGGAGTTGAGTTCTGATGCTGCGGCTTGCCTTTTCCGCTCTGTTGCTGCTGGGAGGAGCCTCCGCGTCGGCAGCGCCGCGCAGGATCGTGTCGCTCAATCCCTGCCTCGATGCCATCCTGGTTCACGTTGCCGATCCGCAGCGCATCGCCGGGATCAGCCACTATTCGCGCGACCCGAATGCGTCGGTCATTCCCGAGCAGGCCAAACGCTTCCGCGTCGCTCATCCGACCGCCGAAGCGGTATTGGCGCTGAAACCCGACCTCGTTCTGGCCGGCCGCCATACCGCGCTTGCGACCCGGAATGCACTGACGCGTCTCAAGATGCCGGTGACGGTGTTCGATGCACCCGAGAGCGTCGCCGAAAGCCGGGCACAGGTTCGCAGAATAGCGGCGCTGATTGGGAACCCGCGCGGGGGCGAGCGGCTGATCCGTCGGATCGACGCTGCTCTTGCCTCTGGCGCGTCCTCCGGTCCGGCTGTGCCCACCCTCATTCACCACCCCAGCGGACTGACGCCGGGCGCGCTCACGCTGCCCGACGAGCTGCTGCGGCGGACCGGCTTCAGGAACATGGCTTCCGTCTACGGTTTGCGCGGTTGGAGCAAAGTCGGAATGGAAACGATCATAAGCCGCCCGCCCTCGCTGCTGCTGGCGGCCGCCGGGGATGGCGGTACATCGGCGGCGACTTGGCTGGCGCACCCCGCTCTGCGTGGCCTCAGGCGCACGGTGCGGCAAGTCCCGATCCCCGCCAAACTTTTCTATTGCGGGGGCCCCACGATCATCGCGGCATCGCGCGCGCTGGCCGCGATTCGACGGGGCCAAAATCGCTGAGCCGCCCCGCTCTCTTCGCTGCGCTTTTCGGAACGCTGCTGCTTTTCGCTGTGCTGTCGATCGGGCTCGGGAAGACCTGGGTTCCGCCAACCGCATTCTTCAATCCGGCTGATGAAGCGCAGTGGCTGGTCGTCACCCACCTTCGCCTGCCGCGGACCCTACTCGCGATCATTGTAGGCGCGAGCCTCGGCGTGGCGGGGGCGGTCATGCAAGGCTATCTTCGAAATCCCCTCGCTGATCCTGGCGTCCTGGGTGTCTCGACATGCGCAGCGCTTGGAGCTGTTCTGTCGCTTCGCCTCGGCATCACCGTGGAAGCCCCCTGGACCTTGCCGCTCCTGGCTATGACCGGTGCGGCACTAGCCGTCATTCTGCTGATGGCGATGGTCGGAGCCGCCGGCAGCGCGATCACCTTCATTCTTGCTGGAGTGATGGTGAGCGCGGTGGCAGGTGCTCTCACCTCACTCGTGCTGAGCCTCACCGATGATCCCTATGCGGCCGCGGAAATCATCAATTGGCTGATGGGGGCGCTGACGGATCGCAGCTTCGACGATGTCCTGTTCGCGGGCCCATTTGCGGCCGCTGGAATAGCGCTGTTGCTCACAACCGGCCGCAGTCTCGATGCGCTGTCGCTCGGCGAGGAAACCGCTCGCTCGCTTGGCGTTCGCCTCGCACGGCTTCAGCTTGTCGTCGCCATCGGCGTTGGCGCTGCCGTCGGTGCTTGCGTGGCGGCCGCCGGAGTGATCGGCTTCGTCGGGCTCGTCGTGCCGCATCTGCTTCGTCCCTTCGTTGGGGAGCAGCCCAGCAAGTTGCTGCTTCCCTCTGCCCTGGCCGGAGCCGCTCTCGTGCTTGCGGCCGACATCGCCGTGCGCCTCAGCCCCGGTGCCCAGGAGCTGAAGCTCGGCGTGGCAATGGCGCTGTTTGGTGGACCCTTCTTCCTGGCCATTCT
>JALYNE010000388.1 GCA_030773375.1 Pseudomonadota bacterium | reverse complement strand
CGAGCCTTCCCTGATTGCGCCGGCGCCGCGCGGTGACGCCGCGCTGAAGCCAGTGAAGCTCGAGCTTCAGCTTGGCATCGAGCTTTTCGGCCGCGCGTGCTTCTTCGGCATAGACCTGCTCGGTCCAGGCTTCAAAGCCGCCGAAGCCGATTTCGGCCCGGCGGAGCTCGCCGCGGTCCAGCCACAACGAGGAGCGGGTGAGGCGCTTCAGAAACGTGCGGTCGTGGCTGATCACGACAAACGCGCCCGTGTAGCGGCCGAGCCAGTCCTCGAGCCACTGGATGGCGGCAAGGTCGAGATGGTTGGTAGGCTCGTCCAGCAACAAGACCTGCGGATCCTGCGCAAGTGCGCGCGCGATCGCCGCTCGCCGCCGCTCGCCGCCGCTCGCCGTGCCGGCGGGGCGATCGAGATCGACCCCGATCTGGGTCGCGATCGCGTCTACCTCATGGGCCGGCGGCCGATCTGCACCGCCGAGCGCATAATCCCTGAGGGTGGCGAAATCCGCCACGCTCGGATCCTGCTCCAGCAGCACCACCTTGATGCCAGGCTGGATCGTGCGCCGACCCTCGTCCGTGTCGATGCTAGCCGCAAGGCACTTCAGCAATGTCGTCTTGCCGGCTCCGTTGCGGCCGATGAGGGCGAGGCAATCACGCGGCCCGATGAACACGTCCAGCCCGCGAAAAAGCCATCCGGAGCCCTGGATGAGGCCAAGGCTTTCATAAGCAAGAACAGGTGCAGCCATGCGGCGCAGATAGGGAGTTCGGGGAAGAACGTCACCCCGGCGCGCCCGAGGGTCGGTGAAAGGGCTTGTCACCCCGGCATGCCTGTCGCTGCCCCGCGCCTTTCCGCTCTTCCACAACCGGCGGCCCGGATCGGAAATGTTGCCCGGCATTCATGAGCTATTCAAAGCGCGATGCTTAGGCGATCCGGAACCTCGAGGAAAAAAACACAAGATCAATGCCACTGCGTCTCTCCCTGATCATCGCCGCCGCTCTCGGCATCACGGCCCTCGGTGCTGCGCACGGGCGGCCGCCGCACCGTGAACATGACGCTGCACGGCAAGGCCTCCAGCAGGGGCGGATCCGTCCGCTCCCTGTGATCGAGCAAATGCTGATTCCGCAGATGCGCGGCTTTGACTATCTTGGCCCTGAGTTCGACGCCGGCTCCGCGCGCTACAGGCTCAAGTTCATCCGCGAAGGGCGGGTCGTGTGGGTCGACGTCGATGGGCGAAGCGGCCGGGTGCTTGGCCGTTCCCCCTACTGAGGGATGCGCGCGCGCAAGCGATGCACGTTTTCCTTACGCCTCTGACATGAAACCAATGGCAGTCGCGCTGGTTTGGCCCCTAGACGAATGCCTTCGGGCTGCATGAGGGAAACAAAATGCGCGTTCTGATCGTCGAGGATGAACCCAATCTCGGGCGCCAGCTCCGCGCCACGCTGGAAGGTGCCGGCTATGCCGTCGACCTTGCGACCGATGGTGAAGACGGCCATTATCTCGGGGCCACCGAAAGCTACGACGCGATCATTCTCGACCTGGGGCTCCCCGAGGTCGATGGGCTTACCGTGCTCGATCGCTGGCGCAAGGAAGGGATCAAGGTCCCCGTGCTCGTTCTTACCGCCCGCGACAGCTGGTCCGACAAGGTAGCCGGGCTCGATGCAGGAGCCGACGACTATCTCGCCAAGCCGTTCCAGACCGAGGAGTTGATCGCTCGCCTCCGGGCGCTGATCCGCCGCGCGTCCGGAAATGCGAGCACCGAGCTTACCGCCGGTGAGGTGCGCCTCGACACCCGCTCTGGCAAGGTGACGCTGAACGGCGAGCCCGTGAAGCTTACCGCCCAGGAGTATAAGCTCCTGTCCTACCTTATGCATCACAAGGGCAAGGTCGTGTCACGGACCGAGCTTATCGAGCATATCTACGATCAAGACTTCGACCGCGACTCCAACACGATCGAGGTTTTCGTCACGCGCATCCGCAAGAAGCTCGGGCAGGACGTGATCACCACCATCCGGGGCCTTGGCTACTCGCTGGAAGATCCGGCGCGGTGACCCCGCCGCGGACCGGCATATGACGGCCGCTTTCCCGTTTCCGAGGCTGCGCGCCAAACCCGGCCAGGAGCGCCGCAGGTCTACCGGGTCGCTGACCCGGCGGATGATCATCGTCTCGACGCTTTGGATCGTTTTCCTGCTCGGCGTCGGTGGGTACGCGCTCGATCGCGTGCTGACAAACGCAATTACCCGGAGCTTCGACGCTCAGCTCGATTACGTTCTGACCGCGCTCATCGCTTCGGCCGAGATCGGTCCTGAAGGAGAGGCCTATCTCAACCGCCCGCCGGCAGACCAGCGCTTTCTTGAGCCATATTCGGGGGTTTATTTTCAGATAAGCGCGGTCCGCGCTGCGGGAGCGGCAGGCAATCCGGACCTTGATTTCCCTTCTCGATCGCTGTGGGATCGCCGGCTGCGCGTGGGAGGCGGCCACAACGATTTTGACGTTCACCTCTATAACAGCAGCGAATTCGAAGGTGAGAGGCTTCGAGTGGTGGAGCGCGATGCCCATATTCCAGGATCGCCGCTTCGCTGGCGCTTTCAGGTCGCCCAATCCCGAGCGGAGCTCGATGCCCAGATCAGTGTCCTGAGGAAGACGCTGATTCGCTCCTTCGCGGTTCTCGGGCTTGGACTGATGGTGCTGGCCGCGCTGCAGGCTTTCTACGGCCTCTGGCCGCTGCGCCGCGTGCGGCAGGCGATCGCCTCGATCCGCTCGGGCGAAAAAGCGCGCGTCGACGAGCGCTTCCCTGCCGAGATCGAGCCGCTGGTCGAAGAGCTGAACGCGCTTCTCGTCCACAACGAGGTGCAGGCGGAAGAAGCGCGGCGCCACGCAGGGAACCTCGCGCACGCGCTCAAGACTCCGCTCACCGTGATCACCAACGCGGCAACAGCGAAAAGCCCCGATCTCCCCGACCTCGTCTGCCGCGAAGCGACCACCATGCGCAGGCAAGTCGATCACCATCTGGCGCGCGCGCGGGCGATCGGGCGACGTGCAAGCGCGCAGGCGCGAGCGGAGGTCTGGCGATCTCTGCAAGCTGTCGAGCGCGCCGTGACGCGAATGTATGAAAACGTCACCATCGACCTTGCCGGGGACAAGGAAGCGGCAGTTCGCGTGGAGCGGCAGGACCTCGATGAAATGGTCGGCAATCTTATCGAGAATGCCGCCAAATATGGCGGTGGACGGGTCTTCGTTACCGTCACGACCACGCCGGAATGCGTCGAAGTCGACGTGGAGGATGACGGCACCGGCATTCCCGAATCCGAACGCGTCACGATATTCGCGCGCGGCGCGCGGCTCGATACCGGCAAGCCCGGCACAGGCCTGGGTCTCGCGATCGTCCGTGACGTTGCGCAAATTTACGGCGGATCGGTCCACCTGGAAGAAAGCGAGGATCTCGGCGGCCTCCTCGCGCGGCTGAGGCTTCCGCTCTGCGGGTGATCTGCG
>JALYNE010000387.1 GCA_030773375.1 Pseudomonadota bacterium | reverse complement strand
TCTTCCTCCACGGCGTTCGCCTGCCGAGGGAGGCATTGCTTTCGGGAATCACCGACTGGCGCCTCCACCTGGCGATCCTGGCGATGACCTTCCTGGTGTTCCCGCTGGTCGGGATTGCTCTTTCGATCGGTTTGCCGGGAGTGCTCAGTCCGGAGCTCTGGACGGGCGTGCTGTTCCTTTGCGCCCTTCCCTCGACGGTTCAATCCTCGATCGCCTATACCTCGATGGCCGGCGGAAACGTCGCGGGCGCGGTCGCGGCCGCGGCCTTTTCGAACCTCCTTGGCGTGTTCGTCACCCCCGCTCTCGTAAGCCTCCTCCTCGAGGCGCAGGGCGCACAGATTTCGTTCAGCGGGATCGGCAAGATCGTGGCGCTCCTTTTTCTTCCCTTCATTCTGGGCCACGCGCTGCGACCATTCCTCCGCGCCTCCATTACGAAGCACCCAAAGCTCGTTCGAGCTGTCGACAAGGGGACGATCCTGCTGGCCGTCTATGGTGCCTTTTCCGCCGCAACCGTGGAGGGGATCTGGACGCGGATCCCGCCGCTCTCGATTGCGCTGCTCAGCCTCATCTGCCTGGCGATCCTGGCGCTCGTTTTGGCGGCATCGATCCTCATCGGCCGCATAGGCCGGTTCGGGCGGGAGAGCCGGGCAGCGATCCTGTTTTGCGGATCGGTGAAGTCGCTCGCAAGTGGAGCGCCGATGGCTCGCATCCTGTTCCCAGGAGCAACGGCAGGCCTGGTGATCCTGCCGATCATGCTGTTTCATACCTTTCAGCTGATCGTTTGCGCGTGGATCGCGGCTTCACTGGCCGGTAACGATTCCCGCAGTGGCGGCAGCCCGTAGCGAACCCCCGCCACGACAGGATTCTCTGCAGCCGCATCGTTCCGGCACCTTCGCTCAAAAAGAGTCCGCGCAGGAAGAGTCGCAGTGGCAGAAAGCCATGACAGCGGTGCTCAATTGGCGCGAATATGTGCCCTCGAGTTTCGCCCGGACGTACCGGACTGATGAATCGGCCTGAATTTGTCTGAAAAACGTGCAGCAGCGACTATTGCGCTCACGGAACAAGATTTGAGCGAGCGCGCATTCAGGTTGGCGGAAACTCTGCATTGCGTTACCCTTGATGGCCCGATTGCGAGGTTTCAGATCCAGTGGACAATGCAGATCCGGGTCCATTCAACATGGCGCATCCGCTGGCGGACAGCTTCCGTATATGCAGCATGCAGCTCTGCTCCGGATCGTGTCAGCCACATGCTTTCGAGAGCGGCCGATGACAGGGGTCTTGAGGCGGTGGTGGGAAGGCCTGACGGAGCCGGTCAGGGAAAAGCTGCAACGCCGGCACCTGCTGATGCCAGGCATTTTGCTGGTTCACGCTCTGCTGCTGACGATCGTTTTCCTGTCTCCTTCAGAAGCATTGGGGGTTCGAGCCATCGGCTCGCCTCTTTCCGTCTTTGACGTTGCAAGCGAGGAACAAAGGCCTTCGCCGCCGGAGCCTCAGCCTCAGCCGGAGCAGGTCGTGATGCCGGAACCGATCGTCGATCTGGATCTGGAAGCGCCGCCTATTGCGGCAGCGCCGGTTTTCGACGCAGCGGCCGCCCAGCGCGCCGGCTTTGGCACCACTTGTGAAGTCGCAGGCACGCTCGCCCGCGCATTCGGGGGCAGCGAGTTGGTCCGCGCACAGCTGGAAAGGATCGGGCCCGAGGCACGTTCGGTGGCGAATGCAATCATGTTCTGGGACGGCCAGTGGGTGGACGTGCAAGGGCGTGCGCCCGAAGACGCCTTGGAGACGCTTCGCCGGGCGATCATGGAGGGCGTACGGGCGGCCCCGCCCGAATGCCTCTCCCAAGACGTCGTTGGTCCAAGGTTCATTGCGATCAACGAGGGCAAAGGCACCATGATCCTGGTGTTGGGCTCGGGTACGTGGCGATGGGAGCAGCTCCTCCAGGAGCCGGAAGCAGTCGCGACCGAAATGGCCCTTCGCCAATGAAGTGGATGTTTTCGCGCCCAGGTGAACAGAAATCCCGCAAAGCGGCTATAAAGGACAGCTCGATGCTTGACCAAAAACCGGGGCAGGACAGACCCGCACAGCATGAGACGATCCCCTCCCCGCTCGAACGATGCCACGTCGGGACTGAGGAAATCTCGGCGCCTTACAACGAGGACCTCGCCTGGATCGTCCGACAGTTCAAGGAGCGGATCGGAGCGTCCGGGGTCGTGGTCACCATCCACCGTTTCGACGGCCGACCACCCGCGGTGGAGGTTGCCGATGGCGACGAGGGCCCGTCACGACACGCGCTCGAACTCTGGGCATCGATCAACCTAAAGCAGTGGACCGCATTCACGAGCGGCAACTGGCCGAGAACTTCATGGCGCGCGCCCACGGATGAGTTTCCGTGGCACAGTTTTACCATGCACATGGCCAGCAACGATTGCAGCCGTGCGGTCATAAGTGCGTTTTTCCGGAGGCTGAACCCAGAAGAATTTGAGGCACGAGAATTTGTCTCGCTTCGTTTTCAGCCCGTATTGTCCGGGTACTTCAAGCTTTGGCTTCTTCATCAGGCAACAAGCCGCAGGTTGCACACGATGACCGGTGCGCTTGCCAATGTGGACTTCGGCGTCATTGCCCTCGACCGGGATGCAAAGATAGTTTTCGAAAATCCGGCCGCTTCGAGGATCCTCGATAGCGCCAAAGTGCTGCAGCGATGCCGCGGTTCCCTGTCCGCCAGCGGCGCGGTGGAGAGCGTGAAGCTTCGGGTCGCGATCGATCAGGTTTTGTCCGGCAAGAAGGTGGACGATCGCGGCGGCTGCGAGACGCTCGTAGTGATCGGGACGCCTGCACGCGCCGCGTCACCATTGCTAGCGGCGGTTACGCCGGTCGATGTTCCCGGCTTCGAAGGAAACGATTCTGCCGCAATCGTCTACATCTTCGATCCAGGGACACCCAATGACCAGACGCTCGCCCCGCTCGCCGAGTGGTACGGTCTTTCCGCAGCCGAAGCTCGCCTCGTGAAGTTGCTTGTCGCCGGCCGCTCGGTAGCGGAGGTGGCCGACCGGGAAGGAATCAAACAGGACACCGTCCGAACTTACCTCAAGAATATTTTCAGAAAAACGAGCACCAAGAGCCAGGCGGATCTTGTTCGCCTGATGATGACCAGCCCCATCAGGCTGCGGCTCCGTTAAGCGGACGAAAGGCCTTTTTTGACTTTTGTTCAGGGAGATGCGCTGAAGTCACACTTGCCAATAGGTTATCTATTTCAACGAGTTCCTAAGCCTGCCGTCCCCACATGGGTATAAACAAACGACCAGTTCGGTAGAGTAAATACGAGATGTGCCCGCTAAGGGGCAGGAACATTCTCGAAGTGACCGTTGTATAAGCGACGATAAACAGGGAGGCCCATGATGAAGATTTCTAAGCTCGCCGTAACCACCGCCATCGTCGGATCGATGATGTTCGGCACTGCAGCCTTCGGCTCCAGCCACCGGGAGGCGCCCGC
>JALYNE010000386.1 GCA_030773375.1 Pseudomonadota bacterium | reverse complement strand
GCACGGCCGATCGCGCCCGCCGGAGGATCGTAGCTGATGGTCGCGCGCACCATCGTGCCCCGGCCCGGCCCTGCGTCCAGAAAGTCGATGCGCCCGCTGTTGCGAACGTCGGCACCTTCCTCCGATTGCCAGGCGATCAGCCGCCCCGGTTGGTCTTCGGTGATGCGGCTGACGAATTCGACGCTGGTTCCCGCCGGCGCCTCGATCACCCAGCGGGAGCGCTGCGCGTCGAGCTTCTCGACCGATCGGATGTTGTCCATGAACTGCGGGAAGTTCGTGAAGTCTCGCCAAAAGTCATAGAGCTCCTGCCGGGGCCGATTAACCGTTACCGTCCGGCTGATGGGGGCATCCTTTCCGGCCTTGGCGCGAAAGGTGGACGGCGGAGCATCGCTGATGAGCTCCGGTTCCGCATCGTCGATGAACTTCCGGCCCACGACATAAGCGACGCCCGCGGCGGCGGCGATGGTGGCGGCGCCGATCAGCACACGCTGCATGGTGTCGCCGCCGCCACGTTCGCTGCGCTCGCCCAGTTGAGGATTGCCGTCCAGTTGAGGATTATCCATGCTTTGCCTCCATCAGCTGAGCGCGTCCGCGAGCTTCCCGACCAAGCCGTGGCGAAGCTCCTTTTGCCATGGCCACGCAGTTTTGCGCCGCCGCCGCGTCCTTGACCACGAGGCCCATGCCGAAATATTCGTGCGTGACACCCGCATAGCATCGGTAATCCACCTCGACGCCTGCTTGTTCCAGCCGCTCGGCCAGAAGCTTACCTTCGCTTCTCAGCGGACCGATTTCGGCGGCGATGATCGTGGTCGGCGGCAGGCCCGCCAGATTGGCGTCCACAAGCTTGATGCGCGGGTCGGCAGTTAGACTGCTGGTTGAATACGTGCTTCACGGACAAAGGCGGAATTGGATAACCCCGCCCGCCCCGGGGATGGTGACGTCCTTCACCGTGAAAAGAGCTGCCCCGAATCTCTTTTGGTGGTGACCTCTACGGGAGGGATTTCCAGGTCCGAAAACGGCGGAAATCCAGGGATTTCTCACGCGAGAATGGCGCTCATCAGCATCGCCCGCGTCCGATCCAGCTCGCCCGAAAGGGCCTTCAATACCTCGCCGGTGTCGATCTCGAACCGCTCGGCCCTGGCTCTCGCCTGCTCCTCCTCTCCCGCAACACAGCCCAGCACCAAGCGGTCGCCAAGGCAGTCAACTTCGACCCGACCGATGCCCTCGAAGACCTCATCGTCCGAGACGCGCACCTCCAAGTCTTCGCCGGTCGGATCGTCCGGACCTGCAGCGTCAGCCAAGGTCGTTCCCCCCGGCGTCCGCCGCGTTCCCTGTGCCGGGAGGCGGGTCGGCCGGTGCAGTGGCGTTACTGCCAGCCCCAGCCGGCTGTCCATTGGGCGGCGCTCCGGTGTCAGGTGGAGGTGCGTTGACAGCTGCGGGCGCAGCCGGGAAGAAATGATCACCCAGCATCTTGACGCCGGCGCCCACGATGGCGCCGGCCACCACGGCCGCGATCCCGAGCCCCAGAAGGATCTTGTTCTGCCGCTCCTTCAGCTCAGCGACGTCTTTCTGGAAGTCCTCCTGCTTGTCCGCGACCTCGGCGATGTCCTTCCCGACGCGCTTCTCGAGCGCGTAGATCGAGTCGACCACGCCCGTGATGTTGCCGATGACCGCCGGCGGAATTCCGTCATGCCCCATGCCGCTCTTCCGCTTCTCGGAAGGCGCGTCCAAGTCGGCGATCCACAGCAGGAACACGGGAAGCTTTCGCTCCAGATGAATGGTGCTCGGGCCCGCGTTGAAGACGGTGAAGAGCCATCGCTCAGCAGAATCTCACCAAAGTCGCCTCGCTCTATCTCAATCATGACTCCCCGCACCGCTTCGACGCCGATTACGGCGAGAGCGAGCGCTTCCCCCGGCGGTTCGTCGCGACCTTCAGCGAGGCCCGCGAAGGCTCGCGCGTCGAAGTGCGAACCGAGATCGACGGACGTTTGGTCGGCTCAGCGCTGACCGACAACGCCTATGAAGATGACGGCTACCGTTTCCACGATGTATTCCATATCACCTATGCCGCGATCCTCGGCTGGTCGCCGGTGCTGCGCAGCTTAATGCGGCTGAAACGCCGCAGCCGGCCTCTGATCGACGAAGTCGAGGACGGCGGCCGAGCGGCGGTGATCGAGGAAGGGATCGCCGCGGTCGCGTTTGACTATGCGCGCAAGCACCAGTTTCTGGAGGGTGTCTCCGACGTCGACGAGGCCCTGCTCACCACGCTACACGGCATGAGCGCGCATCTCGAAGTCGCCTCCCAGCCGGCCTCGGCTTGGCGCCAGGCGGTGCTCGACGGGTTCGCCGTCTGGCGTGACCTGATGAAGAATGGCGGCGGTCGCGTCGAAGCGGACCTCGACCTCCGCGAGATCCGTTACCTCGGCCCGGCGGACAGCGCGATCACCACGGCGGCGGCCGACGCCGCCGAGTGAGCGAGACTCACCAGAAAGCTCGTGACGCCGCGCGCCTCCGCAATCTCTCTTGCCGGTCCGTGCAGCACGATCTCAGGCGCACCGCCCTCGACCGTCACTGTCTCGATGTCGGGTAACCCTACGCGCTCGCCGCCGCCCAGCGCCTTGAACGCCGCTTCCTTCACCGCGAAGCGCGCCGCCAGCCGCGCCAGCCGATCGACGCCGTCACCGGCGCTCTTGAGCTCTCCATCGGTGAAGCACCGCGCCAGAAGCTCGGGATCCTCGTCGCCATAATGGACGCGGAAATGCGCGAGGTCGATCAGGTCGAGGCCGAGCCCAACGGGAACGCTCATCCGCGCGCGCCAGCGGCCGTGAGGCGCTAGCGGGCGGCGCTTTCGCGCAGCTTGACGTCAGTGATCTGGCTCAACTTGCGCTTGCGGTCCTCGGAGAAGGACTTGGCGTCCGCCACGACCTTCTCGACGGATTTGCGATGCCGCTCGAGCAGCGCCTTCTTCTTGGCGTCCGCCTTGGCGCTGCTACCGGCCTGGACGGCGAACGTGCTGCTCTTCAGGGCCATGATCGTCTTCCAATTCCTTCAACTCATGCAATACCAGATTGAAGAAGTCCTTGACAGCTTCTTCTACGCCTTCGAGGGCGCTCGCCGTCTCAGCGCTCTCGGGCAGCGCTGAGTTCCCGTCGAGCTGGACGAGCAGGCGCGGCTCACCCGTCGGCTCATCCAATATGGGGATGCACATCACCCACTTCACCTCACGCCAGCGGGACTTCCGTCGGAAGCGGTTCGCCTCCCCAGGCAGATCCCTCTCCGGCGCAAGCGGATAGGTCTCGACCCGGCTCCCGCCTTCCTGCCACGCCGCGCCCGCAACCGAACCGTCCAAGGGCACCAACATTGATTCGTCAGGATCGTCCTCGAACCCGACGCTATGCGACAAGCGCAGCGAGTGAAGATAGCCGCGCTCCAGACGCCCGACTGCGACCCGAACGCGCGGGGCGCTGCCCCGGCCGCCGGCCGGCAGGCCCAGCC
>JALYNE010000385.1 GCA_030773375.1 Pseudomonadota bacterium | reverse complement strand
TGAAAGAGCTGGACCGCTTCAAATCAGGCGAAATCAACATCCTGGTGGCCTCGGACGTTGCCGCGCGCGGCCTCGACATCAAAGGCGTCAGCCACGTCTTCAACTTCGACGTTCCCTGGCAGCCGGACGATTACATCCACCGCATCGGACGCACCGGCCGGGCAGGCGCAACCGGAATTGCGATCACGCTTTGCGCCAAGGACGATGCGGAGAAACTTGCCGGGATCGAGAAGATGATCGGCGCCCCCATCGCACCGCTCGATGGCGAGGCGTCGGCGGAGCCGGAAGCGGTTGGCGAGCAAGAGGAACTGCCCGCAAAGCGCGGACGGAGCCGGGGCAAGAAAGCGCCGGAAACCCGCGAAGCAGCACCTTCGGCTGAGCGCGAGACGCAGGCGCCGGAGAGCCAGGAACATCGGGTGTCCCGCCCGGCTTTTGAGCACGACGGCAAAGCGGCGCGGCAGCGCCGGGACGCCCAGCCGCCACGCGAGGCGCGTGACTCAAAGCCGCGGCGCCAGGACCGCGAGCAGGAGCTCGAGAGCGAGGAAGGCTGGAACGGTCCGGTCCCCAGCTTCCTGGCGCATGGCTTCGGCACCTAGGTGATGATGGCGGCCCCGCCGTCGCCCTGCACCCGGATATGCTTGCTCGACGCGGCAAGGATCTGCATCGGCTGCGGACGCACGCTTGCGGAAATCGCCGAGTGGAGCGGCGCCTCGCCCGCCCGCCAGCATTCCATCGTGGAGGCGGCAAGAGTGCGGCTGGCGAGCATTCGGTGATCGGCGATGGCTTGGGGCGAAGCCGCTTTTCTGGCAGGAAGATGTTTATGATATTCGGAGTGCTGACGTCGTTCCTCTTCGCCGCCGCGACGCTCCAGGCGCCGCAATCGCCCTCTGTTCATTCCTATGAGGTGGTGCGGATCTATCCGCACGATCCCGACGCTTTCACGCAGGGCCTCTTCTTTCGCGACGGCTTTCTATACGAAAGTACTGGGCTCGTCGGCCAGTCCACCATTCGCAAAGTGAGGCTTGCCGACGGCAAGGTGCTCCAGCTTGCCGCGGTGCCGCCCGGGCAGTTCGGAGAGGGCAGCACTGGTTGGGGCAAGGAGATCATCAGCCTCACGTGGCGCGGGGGCGTGGGCTATCGTTGGGACCTGAGGGCGCTAAAGCTGAAGGGCAGCTTTAGTTATCCGGGTGAAGGCTGGGGCCTGACCAACGATGGGCGCAGCCTGATCCTCAGCGACGGAACGCCCTCGCTGCGCTTCCTCGACCCCACGACCTTCAAGGAGCAGCGCCGCATCCGCGTCACCGCCGCAGGCAAGCCCGTGCCGCAGCTCAACGAACTCGAATGGGTGAAGGGCGAGATCTTCGCAAACGTCTGGCAGACCAATCTCATTGCCCGGATCGATCCTGCAACCGGAGCCGTAAAGGGCTGGATCGATCTCAGCGGCCTCGACAGGGACGCTCGCACGAACGACCCGGACGACGTGCTGAACGGCATCGCTTACGATGCGCGCGCAGACCGGCTGTTCGTCACCGGCAAAAGGTGGCCCAAGCTGTTCGAGATCAAGCTGAAGCAGCGCTGATCGCGGTGCGGCCGCTGCCGGTCAGCAACCCGCCTGCTCGTCTGTCCCCCGCTTGTCACCGCCGTAGCGGCTGCGGAAGTCCGAGGCGAAGGCGCCGAGGCGGCGTTCGGCGATTGCGGCCCTGAGGCCCGCCATCAACTGCTGGTAGAAATGAAGGTTGTGCTCGGTCATGAGGATCGCGGCCAGCATCTCGCCCGCCCGGATGAGGTGGTGAAGATAAGCACGGGTCCAGGTTCGGCAGACGGGGCATGCGCAAGTTGGATCGAGCGGCGCCTGGTCCTCGGCGAACTTCGCATTCTTAAGATTGATCGGTCCGTCCCCCGTGAACGCCTGCCCAGTCCGGCCCGAGCGGGTCGGCAGCACGCAATCGAACATGTCGATGCCGCGCTCGACCGCGCCGACGATGTCGTCGGGCTTGCCAACGCCCATGAGGTAACGCGGCCGGTCGGCGGGGAACATCGGCGCTGCGAAATCGAGGCAAGCAAAGGTCGCCTGCTGCCCCTCCCCGACGGCAAGGCCGCCCACCGCATAACCGTCAAAGCCGATGTCGATGAGAGCATCGGCTGAGGCCTTCCGAAGCCCCTCGTCGAGAGCGCCTTGCTGGATGCCGAACGAGGCTGCGCGGGAGGCGTGCTCCTCGCCTGCATCGAAAGCATCGCGCGAGCGCTTTGCCCAGCGCATCGACCTTTCCATCGCTGCAGCCTGGTCTTCGCGGGTCGCGGTGCTCGGCACAAGCTGGTCGAAGGCCATGACGATGTCGCTGCCGAGCAAGCGCTGGATCTCGATCGAACGCTCGGGGCTGATCAGGTGGCGCGAGCCATCGAGATGGCTGCGAAACGCGACCCCCTCCTCATTGACCTTGGTGAGTTCGGACAAGCTCATCACTTGGTAGCCGCCACTGTCGGTGAGGATCGGCCGCTCCCACGCCATGAAGCTGTGCAGCCCGCCCAGCCGCGCGACGCGCTCGGCCCCCGGCCGGAGCATCAAATGATAGGTGTTGCCGAGGATGATGTCGGCCCCGCTGGCGCGTACGTCGGCGGGCTTCATCGCCTTCACGGTCGCGGCGGTCCCGACCGGCATGAAGGCCGGCGTCCGAATGTCGCCACGCCTCATCGACAAGAGGCCGGTCCGAGCGGCGCCGTCCATGGCGGATATGGAAAAAACGAAACGCGGGCGTTCGGACATGCGGCCCCCTACCCGCTCCCCCGCGACCAAGTCGAGCCCGCTGAGGTTTGGCACAGTGGCCATTCAGGCAGCCCCGGCTTGATATGATCGAACTGAAATGTCACGAATTGTATCAAACGCGGCCTATCGCTTGATGTGCGGGAGAGTGGCCGATAGCGGCGCGGCGTGCGCCTCGTTAACCTTCTCCTCCTTCTTTGCCTGTCGCTTCCGGTCGCCGCCTGTGGAAGCAACGAGGCAAAAAGCAGAGACAGGCCTCCGCCGCTGGTGAAGGTTGAGCCGGCGCGGCCCATGCGCTTCGTGGAGCGGATTGAAGCGGTTGGCACTGCCGTGGCGAACGAGCAGGTGACACTCACGGCACCGGTGACCGAACGCATCGAGCGGCTCAATTTCGACGACGGCAGCTTCGTGCGGCGCGGCCAAGTGATCGCCGTTCTCGCGCAGGGTCAGGAGGCCGCGCAGCTTGCCGAAGCGCAGGCCCGCGCGCGGGAGGCGAGCCGGCAGCTCGAGCGCATCCAGACACTCAAGCAGCGTGGGTTTGCAACGGCGGCAAGTTTCGACCAGCAACAGGCGGCAGCGTCGGCTGCGCGCGCGCAGGCCTCCGAAGTGCGTGCCTCGATCGGAGACAGGGTTGTCAGAGCCCCGTTCGCGGGATGGGTGTCGCTCCGCAAGATCTCGGCAGGCGCAGTGGTGAATGCCGGCACCGAAATCGCCACGATCAGCGAACTCAGCTTGATC
>JALYNE010000384.1 GCA_030773375.1 Pseudomonadota bacterium | reverse complement strand
GAGAGCTACGTGCCGGAGATGCGCGGGTGGCGCTACCCGACCGCGGATTCGCCCCGGATCCGGATCAGGGATCTCCTTAGCCACACGGCCGGCTTCGTCACGGACGATCCTTGGGGCGATCGGCAGCAGGTGATCACCGAAGCCGAATTCACGCGCATGCTGAAGGAGGGAGTGCCCTTCACTCGGGTGCCTGGCACGGCCTTCGAATATTCCAACTTGGGCTACGCGCTGCTCGGCCGGATTGTGACGAATGCGTCCGGCATGCCTTACGACCAGTATATCATGCGCACGGTCATGCGGCCGCTCGGCATGGCCTCCACGGGCTATGAAGTGCGCGACTGGCCGATCGAACGGCGGGCGATCGGCTATCGCTGGGAGAATGAAGCGCATAGCGAAGAGCCGACCATGCGCCACGGCGTCTTCGGAGCGATGGGCGGCGTCCAGACGAGCGCCAACGATTACTCCAAATGGATCGCTTATCTCCTCTCGGCCTGGCCCGCGCGCGACGGCGCCGACCAGGGCCCGGTCCGGCGCGCCACGGTTCGCGAACTCCAGCAGGGCTCGAACTTCCCGCAACTCCGGCGCCGCTTCGGAAGCACGGGTGAGACTGCCTGCCGTCAGGCGGCCGCTTACGGCATGGGCCTGATCGGGGCCGTCGACTGCGAGCTGGGCTCCACGCTGAGCCATGGCGGAGGCTATCCCGGCTACGGCTCGCACATGATGCTGATGCCGGATCACGGCGTTGGCATTTTCGTTTTCAGCAATCGCACCTACAATGGCGGCGCCGGCGCGGCGTGGGACGGCGCAATCGAGCTCCACAAGGCCGGCGCTTTGATGGGGAGCACCATCCCCGTCAGCGGGTCGCTTGCCGCGGCCTATCGCGCCGCCGGGGCCATGTACGGAGCCGGCAAGGTCGCTCCTGGGGCAAGCCTCCTCGCCATGAACTTTTTGATGGACCGCTCGGCGGAGAACTGGGCACGGGAATTTGCCAGGCTCAAGTCCGCAGTCGGGACATGCCGGACGCAAGCGCCGCTAACCGCTACGGGCCAACTGTCTGGGACATTCGAGTGGCAGTGCGAGCGCGGCCGGCTGCAAGGGCTGCTCCTTCTTGCTCCGACGGTTCCTGCCGCGATTCAGGCGCTCCGGTTCAACGTCGTCACGCCTTGATGACGTGGGAAGCGAACGTCCTTACCCTCTACCCGGACATGTTCCCGGGGCCGCTCGGGCACAGCCTGGCGGGTCGGGCGCTGGCCGAGGGTCTCTGGTCGCTGAAGACGGTCCAGATCCGCGACTTCGCGGCGGACAAGCACCGATCGGTGGACGACACACCCGCTGGGGGCGGGGCGGGGATGGTGATGCGGGCCGACGTCCTCGCGCGGGCGATCGACCATGTTCTGGAGCGCCAACCCGACGCGCCGGTCCTCGCGATGACGCCGCGTGGAAAGCCGCTCACCCAAGGTTTCGTTCGAGACATTGCCGCCGGGCCCGGGCTTTCCATTCTTTGCGGGCGTTTCGAGGGCATGGACGAGCGGCTCTTCGAGGCGCGGCCCCTGTTGCCGGTATCGATCGGCGACTACGTCCTGTCGGGGGGCGAGACGGCAGCGATCGTCGTGCTCGACGCTTGCGTTCGGCTGCTCCCTGGCGTAATGGGCGCCCCGACGAGCGGTGAGGAGGAAAGCTTTGAAGCTGGGTTCCTCGAATACCCTCATTATACCCGACCTTTCGAATGGGAAGGGCGCACGATCCCTGAAGTGCTGCGATCGGGGGATCATGCAAAGATCGCTGCCTGGCGAAAAGCCAAAGCAGTTGAAGATACACGGTCACGGCGGCCGGACCTGATCGAGCGTCACGGGGACGCGCGAAGGACACCGCCCTCTGGCGCGCAGCGCGAAGACGAAGGCTAAACACATGAACCTCATCCAGCAGCTCGAGGCTGAAGCCATCGGGCAGTTCGCCGCCAGCAAGGCCATCCCCGAATTCCGCCCGGGCGACACGCTCCGGGTCGGCGTCCGCGTGGTCGAAGGCGATCGCACCCGCGTCCAGAATTTCGAAGGCGTCTGCATCGCCCGCGCCAATAAGGGCCTGGGCAGCTCCTTCACCGTCCGCAAGATTTCGTTCGGCGAGGGCGTCGAGCGCGTCTTTCCGCTTTATTCGCCGAACGTCGAAGCAATCGAGGTCGTCCGCCGCGGCGCCGTCCGGCGCGCCAAGCTTTATTATCTGCGCGGCCGCACCGGAAAGTCGGCCCGCATTGCCGAGCGCCGCGACACCCGTCAGGGGCCGGAGTCGAAGCCCGTGGCCGCGACTGCGACCCCCGCGACGGAAACCGCGGAAGGCTGAGCTTCGGGCTCGCAAAGAAAAGGGCGGCGAGGGCAGCAGTCCTCTCCGCCCTTTCTTTTGGTTGGCTTGTTATTAGGGTGCTGAACATGCGCCGCTTTCTCATCGCTTCCGCCGTCTTGCTCCTCGTCACCAACCCCGCTGCTGCAAAGGACCTGACGCTCGAGCGCGTCTTCCAGAGCCCGTCGGTTCAAGGCGCCGCGCCGCGCCTGCCCAAGCTCTCGCCCGACGGACGGTTCGCAACCGTGCTCCGCAACCGAGCCGAGGATCGCGACCGCTACGACCTGTGGGCCGTCGACACCGCCACCGGCGAGGCGCGGATGCTGGTGGATTCCGCCAAGATCGGGACGGGCGGGGACATTTCCGAAGAAGAAAAGATGCGGCGCGAGCGCGCCCGCATTGCCGGGACCAGAGGTATCGTCGCCTACGCCTGGGCGCCCGATGCGAGGTCCCTGCTCGTGCCGATCGATGGCGATCTCTATGTCGCCTCGCTTGACGGGACTACCAAGCGCCTCACCGCCACGCCGGAGACGGAAGTGGACGCGCAGGTCTCCCAGACCGGCCGCCATCTTTCGTTCGTGCGCAACCAGAACCTTTACGTGATCGACGTCGGCGGCGGGGCCGAGCGGCAGCTCACCAGTGACGGTGGAGGCACCTTGAGCTGGGGCTCGGCCGAGTTCGTCGCGCAGGAGGAGATGGATCGCAATGAAGGCCATTGGTGGTCGCCGGGCGACCGCTACCTTGCCGTTGCGCGTGTCGACGAGAGCCCCGTCAAGGTCGTGACCCGGGCCGCGATCGGCGCGGAGGGGACAAAGCTTTACGAGCAACGTTATCCGCTCGCCGGTACGGCCAACGCGCGCGTGGACCTCTATGTGATGGCGCCCGATGGAAGCTCCAGGGTGAAGGTCGACCTCGGCGACAATCCCGACATCTATCTCGCCCGCGTCGACTGGAGCGCGGACGGCAAATGGCTGTTTGTGCAGCGCCAAAGTCGTGACCAGAAGCAGCTCGACCTTCTTCGCGTGGATCCGGCAACGGGCCGCTCCAACGTCCTGTTCACCGAGACTTCGAAGACCTGGATCAACCTTCACCACAATCTGATGCCGCTGAAGGACGGGAGCCTGCTCTGGTCGTCCGAGCGCTCCGGATTCTCACATCTCTACCG
>JALYNE010000383.1 GCA_030773375.1 Pseudomonadota bacterium | reverse complement strand
TGCGAGCGGACACAGGGCACCTCCGATACCGCTGATGGGTTGGCACTATCAACGATACCGAAAAGGTGCTCCGTCCGCTCGTTGTGGCTCGACCTCGACGTCATGGACCTGTCCGGCCATGAACCCTAATCCCGTGGCGTATCAAGCGAGATCTCGCCCCGCGTGATGTGCGACCGCAGCACCGTCATAGCCAAGCGTGACACGTTGCCTTGCACCCGTTGCCGGCGTTGTTCCACCTCGCCAATCACCAGCCCGCCGTGGTGCGGGTACAGGTCAACGTCAGCAGGCAGGTTACTGCCCAGCGCCTGCAGCTCGTCACGAATGGCGGCGATCCGCGCATTGTGCGCTGCCATGCCTGCCACGTAGGCATCGAGGGCCGCGTTTGCTTGCTCACCCAGCGTATCAAGCGCCGTCGTGTCCTGCAGCGCCGCCAGCCGGTCTTTCAGGGCTTCAATCTGGGCCGCGCGCTCCGCTGCCTCCCGCTCCCGCTCACGGCGCTGCGCAATGGCTTGTTTCACCGCCTCAAAGCGGGCCTGGTTCTCTTGCTCCAGCAGCGCGCGGGCTTCTTGGTCAATGGTGATCTCGCTCGGGCTCATTGGGTGTACTCCTGTTCGGCTTCATAGGCCTGCTTTGCGGCGCGATAATGGTCAAGCTGCGGGCGAGATGGCGCAGTGTCCATCTGTGCATAGAGCGCGGGATTGTCCAACAGCTGGTCATACTCCGGGTTCGGCGCATAGGCTGCGGCAAGTTGCCGCCGATACAGACCCAGCGACATACGTAAGGTTGGGCTCATCACCGACGCGGCAAGCTCAGGCTGCAGCAGCAATCGGTCAAACTGCGGATTCGGCTGGAGTGGCGGGTCAAAGCGCCGGCGCCGTGGCCCCTCGGGCTGGGCGGCCAGGCCCGCAACAATGCGGTCGTGTGGATTCATTAGTTCGTCCTTTCCTGTGATGGGGGAATAAATGCCCGCGCGCGGGTGTTCGGGCCGATCAAATGGACATAAACCTTTGTGCCCGCCGGGAACGACAGCGCCTTGAGCTCGTCAGCCGTCGCCGGTCGCGTGTAGCCCCGCTGGTTCGGGTGCTGCTCGAAGAATGCCGCGTCCTGGTCCTGCCCGGCATCGGCGAGGCGGTCGTTGGTGATATGGCGAATTTTGCGGCGGTTGCTCATGCTGCGCCCCCGGTCGTGAACATTGCTAATGCTTGGGCAATGCGTACACGTTCACCAGATGGTGTATCTTGGTGAAATTTGTACACATAATCCGGCAAAGCAATATGCTTTGGCTTGACCTCGATCACGGTTGAAAGCAGCCTCAGTAACTCGTCATAACTTGGGATTGCACCAGCTTGCGGTACTGCGCTCTCGCTAGACAATTCCGCCTCTGCTTCCGCCGCTGCCTCCCATAAATCGACAACGGACGCCTCGCCCTTACGTTGCCGTCGAAGCGTGATACCGCGTCGCGCACATTCACGCTCGACTCGTTCCTGAATAAACTGGCCTAACTTCTGCTGTTTGCTAGGCATGTTCGACGTATTGAATTTCGCACCCTGCCACGCAATAGCTGCACCGGCTTTCTTAATTGCTTTCAACTCATGGGGCGCAAGCTCGCGCAGATCGCATTCAACCAACCAGCGGCGCTTTAGTTCCATACCACTGCGGTAACAAGCGGTAATTTGCTCCTCGGTGGCCAGTCCTGGGTAATTGGTCATCACGTGATAAATTACGAGCCGCACCCGTCGCGCCGTGCGCTCAGTCCGGTACGTGCAATACGCCTCGTACACCGCATCGGCGAGCGTCGGCAAAGGTGCCAGCCTTTCAGGGGCGACAACGGGGGGTAGGGGGGAACACGAAGTTACTTCTTCTGTGCCGGTATCGTCGCCGCTGTCCAGCAGCGGGTTTGCCGCATCCTGGTGCATCGTTTCAGTGATTTGTTGGGCCGGTTGCACTGTTGATTTGTTGTCACCCCTTTGATCGGGAGTAAGGATGATCAGGCGTTGCCCGTTGACGATCTGCCGACGAATCGCACCGCGCGTTTCCAGTGCATCAAGAGCGCGCTGGATGGACCGCTCGCTGCAGTGCAGCTCGGCCATAAACACCGCGTTGGTATCGGTAAAGGTGCCGTGTTCGCCATCGACGGTGAGATACGCGAGTAACCGCTCAGCAATACCGCCCATGGGTCGGCCGCGCTGCCGTTTGGGGGGTGACATTAATTCATTGCGGGGTGAAGTCGTGTCTTGCGGCTGGAGCACAGCCTGATCCCGTTGGGTCGCATAGGGTGAGATGCGGCGATCGGGGCGTTCATTGATGAGCCTGGCAAGAATGCGCGCGCAATCGTCGGCGAGGTCTTGACCGTCACGATTCCAGGCGCAGCGGCGCAGCGCATACCCGACAATCTGTGCATCGCTATACCCGACGGTAAACATGCGATCCATAACCATGAATCGCGCATCGCTGGCATTGGTGATCGGGGCCAGTCCTTTTAACACCTTGTACGATGGGCCGTCGCCAATGGCGCGAGGGACGCCCCGCTCATCCTCAAGTGCTTCATAGTGCTTGTACCAATGCTGCACGAGCCGATCATCAAGGTCAATCTCGCTCGTGTCGATGGTTGCCCCGCTGCCTTCCCGATAATTGAGCGCTGCTATCACGGCGTTGACCTCGTCGGCCGTGAGCTCCGGTGACTCAGCCAGGCTGAGGTGCCGCCGGCGGTAGTCATCGGGAAAGACCACATGTTGCGTCAACAATTCGCCGATCTTGTGCCCCTGGTTATCGTGCAGGGTGCCGCCCTTAAGCTCGATCGGGCTCCAAAATGGAAGATGTAAGCCAGCGCCACGAGTTGATTTGTACTCAGGGAGACGATCGGCGAGCGCGTTGTTTTGGAGATTCCAGCGCAGCAGGTTGCGCGATTTCCAGGCTTGTTGCCGGGGGTTGTGGCTGTCCAGATCGACAACATACAGAAATTTGTCGCCGGGATAGTGCCCGAGACGCAGCATCGCGCCGTGTTCCATCTGAAAATCATCGGGCGTGTACGACCTTTGTTGCCAACCTTCGATCGGGACTTTACGCCACTTTGGATCGCTGCGGGAATACGAAGGAATCAGCATAAACCCGGCATTGAACGCGGCTAGCTGGTCTGCTGCAAGCGTGGGAGCGCCAGAGCGGGAGCGATGAGCGGGAGCGGCGGTGCGTGGTGCAGGGTTGGTGCTCATCGCGACACCCCCGCAATGGGTGCGCGCAACATTTCGCCCGTACGTGAATGGAGGAACACACGCACGAATGAGCCAGGCGGCAAGTCGCCGGCAAAGCTGCCAAACTCGCCAGGAATAAACGCTCGGGAAAACTCGCTCAGTTCAGGGTGTGCTGCGAAGAATGCCGCATCTGAGGCAAAGACCTTGCGCCAGAGCGCGCGGGCTTCGTTGGTGTGCGGGATGGTTATAGGTTGCATAAAGCCTCCGCTACGCCGATTGCGAGCGAGGCTCGGAGATATTGCGTTGGAATGCG
>JALYNE010000382.1 GCA_030773375.1 Pseudomonadota bacterium | reverse complement strand
ATTCCAAAAGGGAATATCGTTCCCGCTCACCGTCACCACAATGAGCAGGTCACCTATATGATCAGTGGCGCCCTGCGTTTTCTCTTCGGCGAGGAGCAGGACGAGGAGGTGATTGTCCGCGCTGGTGAAGTCCTCTTCATTCCAGGCGATCTGCTCCACAGTGCGGAGGCTCTCGAAGACACGTTTGAACTGGACGTCTTCAATCCTCCCAGAGCCGACTGGATCGATGGCACCGACGCTTATTTGCGGGGCAAGTAGAATGGACTTGCAGGTCGCGGGCAAGGCAGCTTCGTCATAGCGGCGGCCTCGGCCTTGCCGTCGCCCGGACTCTGGCCGCCGAAGGGGTGGCCAGACGCGATAAGTTCCCGGAGCCGTCGGCGAATGGGGCTGTACGATGGTCGACCGCATCCAGAATTATGGGGCCAGAAGGCGGAGCGGGACGGGACGACCACCGTCGGCGCCGGCTGGGAGGCGCAGATACACGCGGAGCGGCTAGGCACCGCTCAGGGATTTGCGGCGGTGGCTGCATTCACCTGTTCGAAAAAGGCGAGTTATGTCACGGGTACCTTCATTTGGGTCTACGGCGGCTGGAACAGGAGCCTATTTTGATGGATCGTGTGGCGCCATATTCCATAGCAGAGGGTGTCGAAGCCGCACTCGCCTCATTCTCCGCGCCTGCGAGCCTCGGTTTCGGGGTCGTTCCCGCCCCCGTTATGTTCAGCGCCGAATATCGCGACGGCCGGTGGGACGCCGGTGAACTGCTTCCGTTTGGGCCAATCTTTATCCTGCCCAATTCGCGAACGATTCAATTTGCCGAGACGATCTTCGAGGGCATGAAGGCCTATCGGGCCGGGACTGCGCCTCCGCATCTTTTCCGGCCGCTCGAAAATCATCGCCGCTTTGTCGCGAGCGCAACCAGGATCGGCATGCCACCGGTGCCGGAAGCCCTCTTCCTACAAGCACTTAGCTCAGTGGCGAGCATTTGCGCAGACATCATTCCGCAGCAGGAGGGAGCGTCGCTATACATGCGCCCGACGCTCTTCTCCACCGAAGGCGGCTACACCGTCTCCAATTCGAGTGCGTTTCGCTTCATGGTGCTCGCCAGCCCTTCCGCCCCTTACTCGAGTGGTGGAACAATGACGGCGCGGATCGAGCGCCAGGATGTCCGGGCGGCGCGAGGCGGCGTGGGAGCCGCCAAGACTGGCGGAAATTACGCAGCGGCCATGCGCGCGACGAGCCTGGCGATCCGGCAGGGGTTCATGGTGGCGCTCTGGCTCGATCCAATCGAGCGGCGGCTGATCGATGAATTTTCCGGCATGAACATGTTCGCTGTCGTCGACGGAGAATTGCACACCCCGCAGCTGACCGACTCGATCCTTGCGGGTGTGACGCGCGATTCAGTCATTGCCCTGGCCCGCTCGGAGGGCGTGGTGGTGCACGAGCGGCCGATGCCCATCGACGAGCTGCTCGGGGACATCACCAACGGAAAGTGCACCGAAGTGATCGCCACTGGCACCGCTGCGATCGTCACTCCCGTATCGGAATTGTGCGACGCAGACGGGCAAGTCTACCACACGCCCGAGACAAGCGTTTCGGACCGGTTCCGAGCCCGGCTGCTGGCGATCCAGACGCGGCAGACGTCGGATCCATTCGGCTGGACCATGGATGTCCTGGATCCGGAACGCTTACAGGTCGTGGCGAGAGGGTGAAGTGATTGCGCCAGATTGCCGCTATTCGTCCCGACGAATGGACTCATCTTCGCCCATGCTTTGCGCGTGCTGAAGGCGGGGGGACGACGTTCGGGTATCCAGGAAGCAGCACCCGTCCGCCGGATCGGCGCAGGATCCCGGGGGGAAGTGCTCATCTGCAGCTGCGCTTGAGCCGCAGGCGCAAGCGCCATTATCCCGACCATAGGCCTCTAATCCTCTCAGGGTATGAGGACGATCGCACCAGGACTTCGCCCGCTTTCAAGCACCTGGTGGGCCTCGCCGGCTTCCTCTAGTGAAAACTCGAGTGGCACGACCGGCTGGATGAGGCCATCCGCAAAAGCCGCAAAGGTCTCAAAGGCAAGCGCAGCGAGCAGATCAGGCGTGCGCATATAGTGGAAGAGGATCGGCCGCGACAGCGAGAGCGATCGCCCTGCCAGAATAGAGAGCGCGACCGGCTCTACCGGACCGGAAGCCTGTCCATAATTTACGAGGTGCCCGCAGAAGCTTAAAGCTGCCAGGCTCCCGTGGAAGGTGTCTGCACCGACTGCGTCGTATACGACCTCTACTCCAGACCCCTTGGTAATCTCCTGGACCCGAAGTGCCAGATCTTCCTCCCTGTACAAGATTACATGCCTTGCCCCGGCCGCACGGGCGATCTGCTCCTTCGGCCGGCTGCCCACAGTGCCAATCACCGTTGCGCCAAGTTTGCTCGCCCACCGGCAAAGCATCTGCCCCATCCCGCCGGCTGCAGCATGAACCAGAACAAATTCGCCTGCCTTCACAGGATGAACCCGCGTTACGAGCATGCACGCAGTTAGCGCACGGAGCAGACTGCCGGCCGCTTCGGAGTCGGTCATTGCGGTGGCAGGTAGCTTCAGGACCAGGTCGGCTGGAATATTCCGGCGTTCCGCATAACTTCCATAGCCGGGAGAGACATAGCCGACCCGTTCTCCCACTTTGAAGCGGGTTATGCTCGCCCCGACTTCTTCCACCAGGCCGACAGCCTCTATGCCGGGCACGCCCGGCAGAGCCAACGTTTTGTAGAGACCGGAGCGGACGTAGACGTCGTGGTAATTGACCCCGACCGCGGTTTGCCGGACGCGCACCTCATTGGGGCCGACCGGCGCGAGAGATACTTTCTCGACGCGCAATTGTTCAGGCCCACCCGGTTGGCACAGGAGCACGACCCGAGTGGATGGAGATGCTTTGTCGTTCATGACGTTCGAATAGCCTACCAAAAATCGAAGTCTCGCTTAATTTCCTGTGCCCCATTGTCCAAGGGTGCGCCAGTGACGCCGCCCGCCGAACGAACGTCCAATACCACGATCGACCCCGAAGGGGGCTGGACGGCGGAGATGGGCGCAAACCTGCCGCCGTGGCCCAGGCATGATCACGCATTCAGATTCGCCGGCTGGTACTGACCCCTTCTGTCGGCGCCGGGTTCAGCAATTGTCGCGTGGACACACCGCCGCTTCATCAGATATTCGGCTACAATGAAAGTCTTCCCGAAGGCGGGGCTCACGCTCCTTTGCGCTGCGCTGGTTGCGGGTTGCACCACGCAGCGTCCCTCACGCGATACGCTGGTTACCGAGGCAGACATTCTCGGCCTGCATCGGCTGATACGGAAAGGCGAGCTGCGCTGCACTGAGATCGTCCGGGCCTATCTCAATCGCATCGATGCTTTCGACAAGCCAACCGGCCTAAACGCGATCAGCATGGTAGCCGATGATGCGCTGGCGCAGGCGGCGGTTATCGATGCCCATATCAAGTCTGGAAAGTGGCCGGGGCCTCTTACTTGCGCACC
>JALYNE010000381.1 GCA_030773375.1 Pseudomonadota bacterium | reverse complement strand
GCTTCCTCCCGGCTGAGAATCCCGGCGGCCGAGGCCTTCCGCGCCAGCGCATCGCCATCGATGCCGCGGCCGTCGTCCGCGACCTCGATCAAGATCTGATTGCCGGACTGGCGCGCGCAGATCCGTAGGCACCCTGCCGCCGGCTTGCCCGCCCGGAGCCGGTCGACGCTCGGCTCGATACCGTGATCGATCGCGTTGCGAACGATATGGGTCAGCGGGTCACGGATCATCTCGATCATTTCACGGTCGAGTTCCACGTCGCCGCCGTCGACTTCCAACGTGACCTGGCGGCCAAGTTCTGCCGCAAGGTCCCGGACCATCCGAGGGAGTGTCATGAACAAATTGTCGATGCGCTGCATCCGTGTCCGCGTGATCGCATCCCGCATCTCCGCAATACAGGCCGAGACCCGTTCGAAGGCTGCCTCCACGGCAAGATCTCCTGGCGCTTCGCGCAGGCGCCGGGCGAGCTCGTTGCGCGCAAGCACCATATCGGAGACCCCACTCATCATGCGGTCCAGGAGATCTATCGACAGGCGGATGCTGCGGGTCCCTTTGCGACCCCCGAATGCCGGCGCCGGGCTGTCCCGATCGTTCTTCGGTTCCGGAGCGCTCTCCCGCAGCGCTTGGATGAGCAGTTCGTCATCTTCGCTTCCAACCGCCTCGCCCGTCTCGAGTGCGTCCACGAGCTCGGCAATCCGGTCGATAACGGCAAGAACGCTGCTCACCAGCCGCTGGTCGGCGCCGCGCTTTCCGGCCCGAACTTCGACAAGCACGTCCTCAGCGGCGTGGCTCAAGGCTTCGATGCGCGGCAGATCGAAAAAGCCGCAATTCCCTTTGACGGTGTGGACGAAGCGGAAGATCTCATCGAGCCGCGGGCGGTCGCCAGGCGCTGCCTCCCAGGCGACGATTTCGCCGCTCAGAGCCTGCAGCATCTCGCGGGTCTCCGCAACGAACTCGCTTATGAGGTCTTCCATCCGCTCCGCCAAAGGACGTGATCGTCAGGTTATGGCGCGGATCTGGTAAAGAACATGTTAGTGACGTGCCGATGCGGGCACAGGTGACACAGAGCACGGATGAGACCGGCGCTCGCGCGGACTCACCGAAGCCCATTGCGGCTTGGCGAAATGAGGCGGGATCTGCTCAGCGAGCGGCGCGAAGTCGCGTTCGCGCTGACAGGAGAGGTCAGGCGGGTAGCGAGGCGCCGATCAGGAGCATGCCTTCTTCGCCGTCCATCACCTGCACCTCACCGCCGCCTTCCTTGACGAGGCAGCGCACGAGCCATGCGGCTGCGGCGCGCGGGGCGAGGGTGTCTTCCGAACTGTTGCCGGAAAGCACATTTTTGAGTTCGGGATCGAGCACGATGCGCGGACCTTCCGCGCGGATGACGATATCGAGTCCGCGCTCATGCCGTTCGGCACCCACCGCCAGGTGACCGCCGCGAACGAGCGCATCACCCGCGATCAGCGCAAGATTGAGAAGCACTTTCAGCGCCGACTTGCTCATGGTGGGCTCATCCACGATCCAGCCGAGCTGAATGCGACCGTCACTACCGAACAAACCCTCGATTGCGACGCGCGCTTCGCGCGTGTCGACCACGTCGGCAAAACCGCCGGCTGCGCCGAACGCGAGGCGGAAGAATTTGAGCTTGTTGGCTGAAGCACGGGCGCTTTCGCCAAGAAGCTCGAGGCAGCGCGCGCGCATCTCGGGATCGTGCTCGTCGGAGAGAAGCTCGATGCCATTGTTCAACGCACCGACGGGGCTCAACAGATCGTGGCACAGACGCGAACATAACAGGCTCGCAAACTCATAGGATTTCATGCCGTTGGCGCCCCTTCCCGACATCGCACGTCCGACCCTATTGGCCTTTGCGTGTCCGGCTTGCAAGGCGATGCGTTCAGAACAGCTCGATTTCGATCCCGCCGAAGGCGCCCAGGATCTCGCCGCCGCGCCGGCTGATCAACAGGCGAGCTTCGCCGGCGGCTAGGATCAGCCAGTAAAGCCCCTGTTCCTCGGCCGCCTGCGCGTCGGCGGACGAGGGTTCCGGGTTTCCGGCGGGATGCGAGTGGTAGTGGCCGACGATCCTCCTGCCGGCCTGCCGCGCCTTCCTCGAGCCCGCCAAGTGGGCTGCGGGATCCAGCAGGAACGAGCATTCCGGATCCTTCGCGACGTTGGCAATGGAAACCGCCTCGTCGATGAAGCCGTTCCGGCCCAGCAGGAGCCCACAGATTTCACCGCTGTGCGCGCCCTTTGCTTCGCTCAGCAGACGCTCCAGCACTTCCCTTGATATTGCGCACTTCATCCGCCACATCGGCTAGCGAATGACCCGGGGGGAGTCGATTATCCGCGCAACCATAGCGCCAGACGCTGCCGGGTGGCGGCTCGACCGCGCGCTTGCGGCGGCTCTTCCGACGCTGTCCCGCGAACGCATCAAGGCTTTGATCAGCAGCGGGGAAGTGGTTGGGCCGGAGGGCACGCAGGTGCGTGATCCTGCGGCAAAGGCGCTTGCGGGCGGCGCCTATGAGGTGCGCGTTCCGGCCCCTGCCCCGGCGCGTAACGAGCCGCAGGATATCGCGCTCGCCATCCTGTTCGAAGACGAGCACTTGATCGTGATCGACAAGCCCGCGGGAATGGTGGTGCACCCCGCCGCGGGCAATCTCGACGGCACGCTGGTGAATGCGCTGCTCCACCATTGCGCAGGCAGGCTTTCGGGGATTGGCGGCGTCGCCCGGCCCGGTATCGTGCACAGAATCGACAAGGACACGTCGGGTCTGATTGTCGCAGCCAAAACCGACGTTGCGCATGAAGGGCTTTCGGCGCAGTTCGCACGGCACAGCATCGATCGGCGCTACCATGCGATCGTTGCCGGAATCCCCAACCCGCCGGGCGGAACGGTCGATGCGCCGCTTGCCCGCTCGTCGGCGAACCGCCAGAAGATTGCTGTGGTGGCCGATGGTCGCGGCAAGCGAGCGGTGACGCATTATCGGCTGGTGACGCCGCTGCGTGAGGCCGCGCTCATCGAGTGCCGGCTCGAAACGGGCCGTACCCATCAGGTGCGTGTGCACATGACATCGATCGGCCACCCTCTGATCGGCGATCCGGTTTACGGAAGGACCCGAACGGCGCATCGTGAGTTATTGAATCGACTGGGTTTTCAGCGCCAGGCGCTGCATGCCGCGGGATTGGGCTTCGTCCACCCGGCAACCAAGGCGAGCCTGTCGTTCAAAAGCGCCCTTCCGTCCGATATGCAGGAACTGTTCAGGGCGCTTACCGTATAACAACCAAGCGTGCGGATAAGGGAAGAAGCCTTACCGGACAGGGAGCATAGAGTTATGGCTGGCGGTAAAAATGTCCCGACGATCCCCGCAACGGGCGGCGAAGCGGGCCTCAATCGCTATCTCGCTGAGATAAAGAAGTTTCCGATCCTCTCCCCGGAGGAGGAATTCATGCTGGCCAAGCGCTGGACCGAGCATCAGGACACCGATGCAGCCGCCAAGCTCGTGAACAGCCACCTGCGGCT
>JALYNE010000380.1 GCA_030773375.1 Pseudomonadota bacterium | reverse complement strand
GGAGAAAGACCATGGCGTCCACTGACGTCGGCATGCAGCAATTGCTCGAGGCCGGAGCGCATTTCGGCCACCAGACCCACCGCTGGAACCCCAAGATGAAGCCGTACATCTTCGGCGAGCGGAACGGGGTCCACATCATCGATCTGTCACAGACGGTGCCGCTCTTTGCGCGCGCGCTCGATTTCGTGCGCCAGTCCGTTGCCGCTGGCGGCAAGGTGCTGTTCGTCGGCACAAAGCGCCAGGCTCAGGATGCGATTGCCGAGGCAGCCCGCCGCTCCGGCCAGCATTTCGTCAATCACCGCTGGCTGGGCGGGATGCTCACCAACTGGAAAACGATCTCGAACTCGATCAAGCGCTTCAAGTCGCTTGAAGAGCAGCTGTCCGGCGACACCGCCGGCCTCACCAAGAAAGAGGTCCTCCAGCTCACCCGGGAACGCGACAAGCTCGAGCTTTCGCTTGGCGGCATTCGCGACATGGGCGGGCTTCCCGACGTGATCTTCATCATCGATGCGAACAAGGAAGAACTCGCGATCAAGGAAGCGAACGTTCTCGGCATTCCGGTCGTTGCCATCCTCGATTCGAATGCGAGCCCGCAGGGCATCGCCTTCCCGGTACCGGGCAATGACGATGCGAGCCGCGCGATCCGCCTCTACTGCGATGCAATCGCGGACGCCGCGCTCGCCGGAAAGCAGGGCGGCGCCGCTTCCCGCGGGGTGGATATCGGTGCGATGGCCGAGCCGCCCGCCGAAGCCGCTCTTGCCGACGCTTAAGCTCGGCTGATTCCGGAGCGAGGCCGGGCGGATTCGCCCGCCGCGCTGCCGTTAACTCATCACAGACAAGGACAGGTGAAATGGCAATCACTGCCGCAACCGTTAAAGAACTTCGCGAGCGCACCGGCGCCGGGATGATGGACTGCAAGAAGGCGCTTGGCGAGACGAACGGCGACATGGAAACCGCGATCGATTGGCTGCGCACCAAGGGCCTGGCCGCGGCCGCGAAGAAGGCCGGCCGTACTGCGGCAGAGGGCCTTGTCGGGGTTGGCGTGGCCGGCACTCGCGGCGCGGTCGTCGAGGTCAATTCCGAAACCGACTTCGTCGCCAAGAACGAGCAGTTCCAGGAATTCGTCCGCACGGTGGCCGAACTCGCTTTGACTGCCAGCGGCAATGTCGAGGGCCTGCTCGCCGCGGATTGGCCGGCGGGCGGCACCGTCCAGGAGAAGCTCACGAGCAACATCGCCACGATCGGCGAGAACCAGTCGCTCCGCCGCGCCGCGGTTCTGCAGGTGGATGACGGAGTGGTCGTTCCTTACGTCCACAATGCCGCCGCTCCAGGGCTCGGCAAGATCGGCGTTCTCGTGGCGCTTGAAAGCAAAGGCGACAAGGCTGCTCTCGAGGCACTCGGCAAGCAACTCGCAATGCACATCGCCGCGGCCAACCCGCTGGCGCTTCGCGGCGAAGATCTCGATCCCGCCATGGTCGACCGTGAGCGCGGCATCGCCTTGGAAAAGGCTGCCGAATCCGGAAAGCCCGCCAACATCGTCGAAAAGATGGTGGAAGGCGCGATTGCCAAGTTCCGCAAAGAGAATGCGCTGTTGAGCCAGCTTTTCGTGATGGACAACAAGACCAAGGTCGAAGACGTGGTGAACGCGGAGGCGAAAACCGCAGGTGCTCCCATCGAACTCAAGGCCTATGTGCGGTTCCAGCTGGGTGAAGGCATCGAGAAGAAAGAAAGCGACTTCGCCGCCGAGGTGGCTGCTGCCGCCGGCACTGCAAAGGCCGAGGCGGCGACCGCCTGAAGCCGTTTCTTCCCGCTGCATAGCGAGCAATCATGTTCCGGCCGCTCCGCAGTCACTGCTGAGCGGCCGTTTCATTTTTCGGCACGAGTTCCAAGCCGTGCCGTTGCAGAGCTCGGACTGAAAGCCATCCTTGAAAGGCCGCGGCCGGCGTGACAAAGGTGCGCCCACCTTCCGCCCCTTGTGCAGCTCACGAAAGACTCCCATGCCGCGCCCGCGCTTCAACCGCATCCTTCTGAAGCTTTCGGGCGAAGCGCTGATGGGAGATGGCCAGTTCGGGATCGACCCGGAAACGGCATCCCGGCTCGCTGGCGAGATCAAGTCGGCTCGAGAGGCAGGGCATGAGCTTTGCGTCGTGGTAGGCGGGGGCAACATCTTCCGTGGACTGGCGGCCGCGGCCAAAGGCTTCGATCGCACCAGCGCCGACTATATGGGTATGCTCGCGACGGTGATGAACGCGCTTGCGATGCAGAACGCATTGGAGAAGATCGGGGTCGACACGCGCGTCCAGTCGGCCATTCCGATGGCGACCGTCTCCGAACCATATATCCGCCGCCGCGCCGTCCGGCATATGGAAAAGGGGCGGGTGGTGATCTTCGCCGCCGGCACGGGCAACCCCTTTTTCACGACCGATACTGCCGCCGCTCTTCGTGCCGCTGAAATGGGCTGCCACGCCCTGTTCAAGGGGACGAGCGTCGATGGGGTCTACAATGCCGATCCCAAGAAGGTCGCTGGCGCCACCCGTTATGAAAGCCTGAGCTTCAACAGGGTTTTGTCAGACGATCTTAAAGTGATGGATGCAAGCGCGGTCGCGCTGTGCCGCGACAATGACATTCCGATCGTGGTGTTCAACATCCGCGAGCAGGGCAATCTGGCCCGGGTGCTCAGCGGCGAAGGCACCGCGACGATCGTGCAGAATGAGGAGTGAGCGATGCCAGCCTATAACAAAGCCGATCTACAGCGCCGCATGCACGGCGCGGTCGAGGCGCTGAAGCATGATCTTGGCGGCCTGCGCACCGGCCGCGCCTCGATCACCCTGCTTGAGCCGGTTCACGTCGAGGTCTACGGCGCCAACATGCCGCTCAACCAGGTGGCGACCATCTCCACTCCGGAACCCCGCCTGCTATCGGTGCAGGTCTGGGATCGGTCGAATGTCGGCCCGGTCGAAAAAGCGATTCGCTCCGCGGGTTTGGGCCTGAACCCGATCACGGAAGGCCAGACGTTGCGCCTGCCGATCCCCGATCTCACCGAGGAGCGGCGCAAGGAGCTTGCCAAGCTCGCCGGCCAATATGCCGAGAAGGCCAAGATCGCCGTCCGCAACGTGCGCCGCGACGGCATGGACGCGCTGAAGCAGGACGAGAAGAAGCACGAAATCAGCGAGGATGAGCGCAAGCGCCTCGAGACCGAGGTCCAGAAGATGACGGACGAGACGATCGCGGAACTCGAGGCGACGGCGGCGGCCAAGGAGAAGGAAATCCTCCAGCGGTGACTCCTACTGCGGCCAGCGCGGAGCCGCGGCCGGGCACCGCCGGCGGTTCATCGGTGCCGCGACATGTCGCGATCATCATGGACGGCAATGGCCGCTGGGCGAAGGCGAGGGGGCTCCCCCGAGGGGCCGGCCACCGCCAGGGCGCCGAGGCTGCACGGAAGGTGCTCCGCGCCGCCGGCGAGGCAGGGGTCGAGTGCCTGACGCTATACGCCTTTTCGTCAGAAAACTGGCGCCGCCCCGAAGAAGAAATCAGTGACCTGATGGG
>JALYNE010000379.1 GCA_030773375.1 Pseudomonadota bacterium | reverse complement strand
GTCGTTGCGCATCGGTGCGAGGAAGCTTTCGGGATAGACACCCATCCAGAGCACGACCGCCGCAATCGACCCCAGCATGGCGAGCTCGCGCTTGTTGAGATCGGGCATTGCTGCAGCCTCGGGATTGCGCGCCGTGCCGTACGCCACCCGCCAATAAAGGTAGAGCATGTATGCGGCGCCAAGGATGATCCCCGTGGTGGCGACCAAAGCAACCCAGCTGTTTGCTTCATAGGCCCCAACAAGGCTCAGGAATTCGCCCACGAACCCGCCGGTGCCCGGGAGCCCCACCGAAGCCATCGTGAAGAGAAGGAACAGAGTGGCATAAGCCGGCATGTTGTCGGAGAGGCCGCCGTAGCGATCGATTTCGCGGGTGTGCAGGCGGTCGTAAATAACGCCGACACAAAGAAAGAGCGCGCCTGAAACGAGGCCGTGGGAGAGCATGACGATCAGCGCGCCTTCAAGCCCCTGCCGGTTGAAAGCGAACAGCCCGATCGAGACAAAGGCCATATGCGCGACCGACGAATAGGCGATCAGCTTCTTCATGTCCTTCTGCACCAGCGCCACGAGCGAAGTGTAGACGATCGCGACCAGGCTCAGGCCCATGACCAGCCAGAAGAACTCGGCCGACGCCTCCGGGAACATCGGCAGGGTGAAGCGAACGAAGCCGTAGCCGCCCAGTTTCAAAAGGACGCCGGCGAGGATCACCGAGCCAGCCGTCGGCGCCTGGACGTGCGCGTCCGGAAGCCAGGTGTGCACCGGCCACATCGGCAGCTTGACCGCAAAGGACGCGAAGAATGCCAGCCATAGCCAGGTCTGCGCGTGTGGCGGGAAGTCGTAAGCGAGAAGGTCCGGGATAAAGGTCGTGCCGGCGGTGTTCACCATCCACAGCATGGCCACCAGCATCAGCACCGAGCCGAGCAAGGTATAGAGGAAGAACTTGTACGACGCGTAAATCCGCTCCTTGCCGCCCCAGATGCCGATGATCAGGTACATCGGGATGAGGCCGGCCTCGAAGAAGATGTAAAACAGGAAGATGTCCTGCGCCATGAACACGCCGAGCATCAGCGTCTCCATGAACAGGAAGGCCGCCATATATTCGGGAATGCGGTGCTCGATCGAGGCCCAGGAGGCGGCGATGCAGATCGGCATGAGGAACACCGACAGCATGATCAGCATCAAGGCGATGCCGTCGATGCCAAGTGCCCAGGCGAAGCGGCCGAAGACGGGCGCGAATTCGACGAACTGCCACTGCGCGCCCCCGATTTCGAAGGCGCTCCAGAGGAAAATGCCGAGCACGAGATCCAAGAACGTCGCCCCAAGCGCGAGCCAGCGGGCAGCGTTGGACCCGACGGAGAGACAGGCGATCGCCGCAATCATCGGCACGGCCAGCATCAGCGAGAGGATCGGAAAACCCAAGGAATTCACTTCGCTGCCCCCGCCCCGTCGCTGTTGCGCGTGATCTGCACGGCCCCCGTCATCGCGCCATCGCCCAAGTCGCGGCGCCAGCCAGGCCAAGCAGCATCACCAACGCATAAGTGTAGAGGTAGCCGGACTGCAGCCTGGCGGTGAGCTTGTTGCCGCCCACCACCAGCGCGGCGGCCCCGTTCGGTCCAAATCGATCGATGATCGCCTCGTCGCCTACCTTCCAGAAGAAGCGGCCGAGCCAAAGCGAAGGACGGACGAAAAGGACGTTGTAGATCTCGTCGAAGAACCATTTCTGGTAAAGGAACTGGTAGAGAATTCCGAACTGGGCAACGAAGCGCGCCGGCAGCGTGGTGTTACGCACATAGGCCTGGAGAGCGATCAGGAAGCCGATGATCATCACGATCCCCGGCGCAAGCTTCACCCACAAAGGTGCGTGGTGGATTTCTTCCATCAGATGCGCGTCGAAGACGAGGCTGCCGCCCCAGAAATGCGGCCCCTCATGCGCATCGATAAAGGGGCCGTGAAAGGCAAGCCCGGCAAACAGTGCGCCGATCGCGAGCGCGCCCAGTGTCACAAGCATCGTCCAGGGGCTCTCGTGCGGCTGGTAACCGCCGGTCCCTTCCGGCACCGCGTGCGCGCCGGCTTCTTCCGGCCGGGCGTCGTGGCCGGCATGCTCGTCCTCTGGATGAGGATCCGCCGCGTGCTCGTGGGCGCGGGCATGGTGAACGTCGTGCAGCGCGTGCTGGATGTGGCCCGAGGCAGCCCAGCGCGGCCTTCCGAAGAAGGTCAGGAAAACGAGCCGCCAGCTGTAGAAACTGGTGAGAAGCGCTGCAACGATGCCGACCGCGAAGGCAAAACCACCCACAGCGGATCCGCTCATGTACGCGCTCTCGATGATCGCGTCCTTTGAATAGAAGCCGGCAAGACCGAAACCGGGGAAGCCACCGATCTGGATGATGCCAACGCCGGTGATCGCAAGCGTGCCAGCCATCATTGCCCAGAACGTGAGCGGGATCGACTTACGAAGCCCGCCATAGAAACGCATGTCCTGCTCATGATGCATTGCGTGGATGACGGAGCCCGCACCGAGGAACAACAAAGCCTTGAAGAAAGCGTGCGTGAAGAGGTGGAACATGGCCGCCGAATATGCGCCGACGCCGGCTGCAAAGAACATGTAACCGAGCTGCGAGCAGGTTGAATAAGCGATCACGCGCTTGATGTCGTTCTGCACGGTGCCAACGGTCGCTGCAAAAAGCGCGGTTCCTGCGCCGACGAAGGTGACGAGCGCGAGTGCGGTCGGGCTCGTCTCGAACATCGGCGACAAGCGGCAGACCATGAAGACCCCTGCGGTGACCATGGTTGCCGCGTGGATAAGGGCGGAGACCGGGGTCGGGCCCTCCATCGCATCCGGCAGCCAAGTGTGAAGCCCGAGCTGCGCTGATTTACCCATCGCGCCGATGAAGAGGAGAATGCAAAGCGTCGTCATGACATCGACGCGCATGCCGAGAAAGCCGAACGTCGACCCAGCCATGGCCGGAGCCGCGGCAAGGATGGCCGGGATCGAGACGGTGCCAAAGACGAGGAAGGTGCCGAAAATGCCGAGCGAGAAGCCGAAGTCTCCCACGCGATTGACGATGAAGGCTTTCATCGCCGCCGCATTTGCCGAAGGCTTGTAGTACCAAAATCCGATCAGGAGGTAGGAAGCCAGACCCACCCCTTCCCAGCCGAAGAACATCTGGACGAGATTGTCGGCCGTCACCAGCATCAGCATCGCGAAGGTGAACAAGGAGAGGTAAGCGAAGAAGCGGGGCTGCGACGGATCCTCCGCCATATAGCCCCAGCTGTAGAGGTGAACGAAGCTGGAGACGGTGGTGACGACGACCAGCATGACGGCGGTGAGCGCGTCGACGCGGAGCGCCCAATCGACCCTCAAGTCCCCCGAGTGAATCCAGGCGAGCACCGGATGAAGCGCCGAATGGAGGTCCCCGGTCATGAAGCCAATGAAGATCGGCCAGGAGAGTGCGCACGAGACGAACAAAGCGCCCGTCGTGACCAGCTTTGCCGCCGTGTTTCCGATCATTCGATTGCCGAACCCGGCTACAATGGCAGCAAGGAGCGGCAGGAAGACGATGAGCTGAACGGCCATGC
>JALYNE010000378.1 GCA_030773375.1 Pseudomonadota bacterium | reverse complement strand
CGCAGATCGGCTACACTCTGTCTGCATCGGGGAGCTCCTCTGCATTGTGCTAAGTCTTTATCGCAGAAGAACTTTGACACACTCAGAGCCCCGATGCACCTCCCCATAATGAGAAATGCGGGCTAGCGGCTCTTCGCTTCGAGCCAGCGCGTAATGTCGGGAAGGCGCGTCTGCCGAACACGGACCCGGTCTTCGATGGCTGCGATGGCGATGTCGGCCGGGCGCCGCGACTCGGCGCTCATGTACCGCGCGGCATGCTCCTGCAGCCGCGCGACCATGGCTGGATCCCCAGAGCCCGCCGCGAGGCCCGGGATGAATGCGGATCGCGTCGACACATCGATCATCGCTTCCACCTTGTCGCGATTTCGAAGCGCGAAGTCGTAGGCGAGATCGGGATGCTGCGCCGCCACTGCGCTGATGATGCCGGGACTGGTGGTCGCACCTGGTTCCTCCGTCAGCGCGAGGGCGAGCGCTTGGGCGGCGAGCCCGGGGTCGCGGGCCGAACCCAGCAGCCGATAGAGCTGCGCCCGGACGAGCGGGTTCTTCTCCGCTCGTGCCTGCGCGCGCAGCTGTTCCCAACGAGCGGCGTCGACGTTGAGCGAGACGACCGAAAGGATTGCGGTTCTGAGCGGTCCCGCCGTGACACTGGGATCGCCGCTCGCGAATCGGCGATTGGCCTCGGCCACGACGCGGGGATTGCCAATCGCACCCAACGTGCTGATGAGTTCAGAGCGAAGAACGGCGACATTGCTGGCCTCGTCTGGGCGCGCCGTCCACCCGACGCGGGCAAGCACCGGCGACAGCTTTGCCGAGGCGTAGCGGCCGAGCATCGCCTGCCGCTGCGGGTCCCCGCGATACAGGTTGTGGATCTGGGCGAGGATTGTCGCGACGCGGGTGTAAAGCTGCGGATTGCCATTGGCGGGCACCGCATCGAGGAGGTCCAATGCTTCGGAGGCAGGCTGGTAGCCGGCGAGCCCGAGTCCCCAATTGTCGGCAAGAAGGCCGATCTGATCGATCGGCTTCAGCGAGGCGTAGCTTGCCGTCAGCTTGTTCAGCAAAGCAGGGGCATAGAGGGTGCGATAATAGCCGCTTTGGCCGCTGTTCACGAGCACGGGGCCGCAGCCGGCGAGGGTCGCGGACGCTGCGCCCGAAACCAGCGTGCGAACCTCGCTCCCACCCAGCGTCGCGGCGATGACGGGCACGCGCCACGACAAGGGCTGCTTGTTCGCCCGGTCGCGTGTGAATTCGCCCTGCCGAAGGGCGAGGTCGGTTTTGCCGCCCGTGCACGTTGCGCTTTCCACTCGAATCAGCGGAACGCCCGGTTGAAGGGTGAAATCGTGCGCGATTGCCATGACCGGCTTTCCAGCCGCGGCTTCGATCTTTTGCCAAAGATTGTCCGAAACCGTGTTTCCGAAGCGATAGCTGCGCATGTAATCCTGCACGCCGCGGCGCCAGGCATCCTCCCCCACATAATCTTCGAGCATCGTGATCACCGCTTCGCCCTTGCGATAAGTGATCGCGTCAAAGGCCTGGCCGATCTGCTCGACGGTGCTGATCCGCTGCACGACGGGGTGTGTGGTTGCCACCGAATCCAGGGCGATCGCGGCTTCCCTCCCGCTCACGCGGCGGAGCGCCGGCTCCCATTCAGGATGAAGATCGTTCGTCGCCTTGGTTGCCATCCACGAGGCGAAGCCTTCGTTCAGCCAGAGATCGTCCCACCAGGCCATGGTGACTAGGTTGCCGAACCATTGATGGGCGATTTCGTGCGCGGCCGTGCTGAAGATGCTTTGCCGGGTTGCCTCGGTGGTGATCGCCGGATCGACTAGGAGAATGCTTTCGAATGAGAAGATGGCGCCCCAATTCTCCATGGCGCCGAAGAACTGGCTGCTTCCCGGCCCGGCCACATTGTCTAGCTTCGGGAGCGGATAGGCGGCGCCGAAATAGCTGTTGAAATAGGGGAGTAGGCGCGCGGATTCGGTGAGTGCGTAGCGGCCTTTCTCGCCTTCGCCCTTGCGAGTGACCACGCCGACTTCAGTGCCGGCTTTTGCCGTCGTGGTAATGCGGTCGAACTCACCCAAGCCCAGGAACAGGAGGTAACTCGACATCGCCGGGGTCGTTTGGAACGTCACCGAGCGCGTTCCATCGGGACGCACCTGGACTCCGGCCTGTGGCATGTTGCTGATCGCCATCTGGTTGGCGGGAACGCTCACGGTGAGATTGTAAGGCGTCCTGAATTGCGGTTCATCCCAGCCTGGGAAGAAACGGCGGGCATCGGGAGCCTCGAATTGGGTGAAGAGCGCCCGCTTCCGCCCCTCGGCTGTGTCGTAATCGAGGGCAAAAAGGCCGGAGGCCTGAGTGTTGATCTTACCGCTATAGTCGATCGAAAGCTGATACCGTCCTGGTCGCAGTGGAGCAGAGAAGCGAAAGGTTGCGGTCTGCGCCTCCGGATTGAGGCTGATGCGGCGCGCAGGCGCTGCGTTGCCGGCTGGCCGCCCCTCCGACGGCATCGGCGCAATGGAGCCCGATCTGATGTCGAGGTCTGCCGCGTTGAGGGTGACGGTGTCAGTCGGCTCCAGCACCTCGATATCGATGAGCGTTCGTGCGGAGAAGCGGAGGTTCGCCGCATCGGGAGCCGCCGAAATCGTATATTGCAGCGGGCGCACGGTGCGAGGGAGCTGGGTCGGGATCAGGGAAGGCTGCGGCAAAGCCGTGGATGCGGCAGTCGCGGCTGGGCCGGCGCTGGTTGTGGCACAGCCGCCGACCGCGAGCGAGGCGAGGGCGAGTGCAAGGTGGGAACCGGCCGGAAAAGCGCGCATGATTTCTCCAGGAAAGTGCCAGCGGGCGATGCCCGATGGATGTTGAACGGCGTTAGTAGCCGAAGAGAGCCACGCCGCGATGGCCTTCGAGCACATATTTACGAAGATCCTCGGCGCTCCAGTCATGCTCCACGCCGGCTTCTCGCTGCTTCACGAGGTCAACGATTGCCTTGTTGACGGGGGCGTCGCGGCCGAGACTCCGGGCGAGCCTCACCACCTCGCCGTTCAGGTAATCGATTTCGGTTGGGCGGCCGGCGGCAAAGTCGTCAGCCATGGACGACCGAGCCTTGGCGTCGATTTTCTGCACGCGCAGAAGCAAGTTCTTGAAGATGAAGTCCGGTGCGCCGATCGCGTGGGGAAGGAGCCGCGGCGGGATCGGACCGATCTGCGCCGGCTCGATTGCCGCCGCCTTGAGGAGATCCAGCGCCTCGACCATCGATGCGGCGACGACGCGGCGGAAATCGCGTTTTCCGAGTTGGTCGAGCAGGGTTTCCCCGGACAGCGCGTTCACCGCATTGTTGAGGTTGATGAGGAGCTTGCCCCAGGCGACGCTGGTCATCTCGCGGGCGAGCGTCAGTCGCGCCGGTCCCTTGGTCAACTGCGCTGCCAGGCTGCGGGTCACCTCGTTGTCTTCGGCAACGAGGTCGCCGGACGTTCCTTTGTGGAAGCGGCCTTGCCCGAGATAGGCGACGTTGAACGGCACCATCCCCTGCACCACCCGGAACCTGCGCAACTGAGCACGTAGCATCTCGGCATTGCTGA
>JALYNE010000377.1 GCA_030773375.1 Pseudomonadota bacterium | reverse complement strand
CGGCCATCCTGCCTCCTTGCAACGGATGAGCAGCGCGATCGACAAGGCCGCCGAAGCGATCGCCGTTGGTAGCGCCTTTACGAAATAATGGAGCATCGGATCGCCGACGCCGACGAATGCGATCGCGGCGATTGACGTGACTCCGATTGCCAAAGCCAGGCTGGCGAGCAGAACCGTCAGCTGCCCTCGCTTGCGGTGGCGAGGGTCAGAGGAAGCGATCCCGCCGGCCAGAAGGAGGATTTCTATGGCCGCGGCGACCGTCGGCAGTTCGGGCGCCTGCGCGCCGAGCAACGTCATGCCCCACGATAAGGGCTTCAGTTCGGTGGCATGGCCGATCAGGATCGAAGCAGCGATGAGGACGGGCGGCGCGACGAGCGTGAGCAGCACCCAGCGGCGCTCCGCCAGGCCGGCCGTCAGCGCAAGCGAGAGCAAAAGGTATGACCATGCCGTGATCGATTGCGTCGGGTGCCCGGGGCGGCCGAAATCCGCCAGCCAGTGAATTCCGGTGGTCCAGCCTAGGAGTGCAGCAACGGCGCAGGAGGATGCGACAAGGATGCAGAGGAGAACATCCTTGTTCCTCCCCCACGCCATGCCCGTCTCGGTTCCAACCTCACGCAGCCCGCTCATATTACCCCAAGTTTCTTTTGACGCGGCTTCAATGACATAACAAGATGAATTTCGAATTTCCGTCAGCAAGAAACGGTCGGCGGGCCAGCCGAGCGGCGCTGGAGAGTTGATGCTTGGCCTGCCGGTTTTCACTCGATAAGAGTGCCATGGCACTTTGCTGTGTTGCCTTGATAAGACGGTTGTGCGAACAAGGACCCGAATGACCGAGCATAATTTCGAGCATATGCGCCGCGCGATGGTGGCCAATACGCTGAGGACCACCGGCGTCAGCGATCCCCGCGTGCTTGCGGCGATGGGGGCGGTGCCGCGCGAACGGTTCGTGCCGCGGGATCGTGTCGCAATGGCTTATGCCGATACGCCGGTGCCGCTCGGGAATGGGCGCGAGCTCAACTCGCCGCTGGCGCTCGGACGGATGCTGTCGGAAGCAAGTCCGCAGCAAGGCGAGCGCGCCCTCGTCATCGGAGCGGCAACCGGCTATGCGGCCGCCGTGATGGAGCGGCTGGTGGCGTCCGTTGTCGCGGTTGAAGAGGATCCGGCGCTGATTGCGACCGCGCAGGAAATGCTTGGTGGGTCGAGCGTCAAGCTCGTGCAGGGTCCGCTTACCGGAGGCTATGCGGCTGGCGCGCCCTATGATCTCATCCTGATCGACGGTGCGGTTGAATTCATCCCGGAGGCGATCATCGGGCAACTCGTCGATGGCGGCCGCATTGCGACCGCGCTTCTGGATCGAGGGGTGAGCCGTATCGCAATCGGGCGACGGGCCGGGGAGGGGTTTGGTATAGCGCTCCTGACCGACCGGGCAGCAGCGATAGTACCGGGCTTCCTGAAGCCCAAGACGTTCAGTTTCTAAAGAGGCGGGGTAGGTAATGCGGGGACGGTTCATGGCTGCGGCCTCGGCATGCGCGCTGCTCGTGGGCGGCGCTGCCGAGGCGGATACTTTGCGGGAGGCGCTGGTCCAGGTCTACGGCAGAAACCCGACCATCACCGCGCAACGCGCACAGCTTCGCAGTCTCGACGAGGCGTCGTCGATCGCGCGCGCGGGGCTTCGCCCGCAAGTCTCCGGCAACCTGGGCTTGAACCAAGACGTGCTCACAACCCGTCGACGGACGAGCAATGGCCGCGACTTCAGCGCAGGCGTTGACGTCAGCTACCCGCTGTTCAACGGGGGCCGCGTGCGAAATCAAATCCGTGCAGCGGATACACGCGTCGAGGCGGGGCGGGCGACGCTCCGTGCCGTCGAAGGCGACGTGTTCACCGAAGCCGTCGGCGCTTACAATGACGTGATCCGCGACCGCTCAATCGTTACGCTGAACGAGAACCAGGTGCGCGTTCTCGAAACCAACTTGCAGGCGAGCCGTGACCGCTTCGAGGTCGGCGATCTCACACGCACCGACGTTGCCCAATCTGAAGCGCGGCTGTCGCTGGCGCGGAGCAACCTTGCGCTGGCCCAGGGCCGCCTCCGTGGGAGCGAGGAGAATTATCGCCGCGTCATCGGGGAGCTTCCGCAGGATCTTCAGCCGCCGCCTCCGCTGCCCACCCTTCCGGCAACTCCGGACCGGGCGGTGGACATCGCGCTCGGGAACAATCCCGACATCATCGCGATTACGGCCCAAGCGCGGGCTGCCGGCCTGGATGTTTTGGTCGCCCGGGCCGATCGGCTGCCGACCCTGAATGCGATCAGTTCGGGCCGATACATCAATGCGCTTGGCACTGCCGATGAGGCGTTCAACCAGCCCGAAGGCACCCTTCAGAATAGCGAAACCACCGCTGCGGTCGGCGTTCAGGCGCGGATTCCGCTCTATCAAGGGGGCCTCGTCGCCGGCCGAGTCCGGCAGGCGCAGGCCCTCCAGAGTCAGGTCATCGAGCAGGGTGTTGCGGTTGAGCGGGCCGTGGTTGCGAACACGCAGGCCGCTTTCGCGAGCTACCAGGCCGCCCTTGACGCCATCAGATCAAACGAAATCGCCGTTGCCGCAAACAGCCTCGCGCTGGAAGGCACTCGAGCCGAGCAAACGGTCGGCACGCGCAACGTGCTCGACGTCCTCAACGCGGAGCAGGAGCTGCTCAATAGCCAGGTCTCGCTGGTCAGCGCTCGCCGCGATGCTTACGTCGCCGGCTTTGTCTTGCTGAACGCGATGGGTCAGGCCGAGGCGGACGATCTTGGGCTTGACGCCGGACCGCTCTACGATCCGGCGGCCAACTACAACCGGACCATCCGCAGGGAGTCCGACTGGTCCGACAGTCCTGCGCCGGCTCCAGTTGCTAGCCGGACCGTCGTCGGGCCGCCCGATACGCAGCAAAACACCGTGACAGAGCCGCGCCGATAAGGCATTGGGCTGAGCTTATGGTGGACGTTAACCAAGATCCGTCGATGGAAGAGATACTTGCTTCCATCAAGCGCGTCATCGCAGAGGATGGGCGGCCCGCAATCGGCTCAGGGCGCGGCGCTCGCAACGCTCAACGCAACGAACCCGAAGCGCAGCCGGCTCCGCCGCCGGAAGAGGATGTGCTCGAATTGAGTGATCCCGTTTCCGAGGATAGCGGCCTCATGTCCGAAGGCTCGGCCGCCGCCAGCCGGCAGTCGCTTGCGGTGCTCGCCGCGATGCGCCAGCAGAACGAACAGCCCGCTGCCGTCGCGCCGGTCAATGACGGTCCGCTGGAAGCGGTGGTGAGGGAAATGCTCCGGCCGATGCTCAAGGAATGGCTCGACCAGCGCCTCCCCGAGATGATCGAGGAGATGGTCGCCCGCGAGATCACGAGGATCACGGGCAAGGGGCTTTAGCCTCTCCGGCTTTTCTTTTGCGCGTGCGGCGCACGCAGTGCTACTCGCTCGGCCATGAAGAAGCTTGTTCTCGCCAGCCTCGCCGTGATCGCGAGCGCCCAGGTGCCAGCCGCCCTATTTGCCCGCCCGATGACGGCCACTGACCTCGCGACCCTCCGCCGCATCGCAGCGCCCGT
>JALYNE010000376.1 GCA_030773375.1 Pseudomonadota bacterium | reverse complement strand
GCATCGAGCCGGCCGGTCCGCAACCCACCTTTAGCCTCTCCCGGCCAGGGAGGGGGGAGCTGTTAAGATGCCCCTGCACTTCGAACTCGTCACCCCCGAACGCCTCGTCCGGTCAGAGGAGGTCCACATGGTGGTCGTGCCCGGCAGCGAAGGTGACTTCGGCGTGCTCGAAGGCCATGCGCCTTTCATGTCCACGATCCGCAACGGCGAACTCGCAATCTACCGCAGCGGCATGAGCGGCGAGCCCGAGCGCATCGCCATCGAGGGCGGTTTCGCCGAGGTCAACGACCGCGGCCTCACCGTTCTCGCCGAGCGTGCCAACGCCCCCGGCTAAGCGTCGGCAGCGGGCTTCAAGCGGCAGGTGATGACGGATTGCATTCGCTCGGCAGCGACAATCGCCAGACACCCGATTGCGGCGCCCGCCAGGAGATCGACAAGATAGTGGCCGCCGGCGAAAAGAGCGGAAGCGAACATCAGCGCGTTCAGCAGCACAAACGGGAGGGCCGCGCGCCTCAGCGACGAAAAGCCCCAGCCAAGCACGATGGCTGCGGCAGCGTGAAAGCTCGGGAAGGTGACAATCCCGGTCAGCGCGTTGGTGCCGAGCGTGCGCAGCGTTCCATCGCGCGCGCCCTGCAATGTGGACATGAAGTCGAGCGAATAGGGTGGCGTTCCGAAGGCGGGTGCCAGCGGGAATATCGCCACGCTCAGGATGAGCGCGCCCATCCACGCCGAAACGAAGGTCCAGGCTCGCCGCTCCTGCCGCGCCAGGAACAAGGCCGTCACCAGGATGTAGGGTTGGACCGCCAAACTGTGGTAGATGAGCCGCGTGGCCTCAAGCACCAGCGGCGGCCAGTGGGCAACCGCATCTGCGATCATCCGGCGTTCCAACCCGAAAAACAACACTCGGTCCATGAACGCCAGTGCATCATCGGCCAGCGGGCGATTGGTCGAAGCAAGCAGAGCGGCACATAGCGGCGCTGCGATGCTCACGGCGGCGATCAGAACCATCGATTCTGTTGCGCCGCCGAGCCGTCCAAAACCAAGCCAGCGCGCGCCGAGGCCACAGCCTCCAAACACCAGGAGGCAAAGGAAGGTACCGCTTAAATCGGAGCCGTCATAAGTGAAATCCGTCAGCGCGACGAAACCGGCGACGAAGAGGGCGGTCGCGAAGAGTTGCACATAAGCGGAGCCCGCCCTCGGCTCGAGCACTGGCCGTGACTGCAACTGCGCCAACAGCGCGCACAACGTGGAGGGTTGGTCTGCCGGTATTCCGCTCACGGAGAGCGGATTAACCGAGCAAGTTTAAGAAGCAGTAGCCATCCGCCTTCAGTCGGGCGTTTCCGCGACAAACGGCGTCTTCTGCGAGCGCCATAGCCACAGGCCTCCGGCAATGATCAGAGCGGCGCCGCCGATCGTGGCGGCGTCGGGGCGGTCGCCGAACCAGGCCCAGCCAATCCCGCCGGCGACCAGCAACTGCACGTAGGTCATCGGAGACACGACGGCGGCCGAGGCGCGCATGGTCGCCGAGTAAATGAGCAGGTGTCCCACCGATCCGGTCACCGCCACCCCGGCACATTTCAGAACAACTTCAAGGCTCGGCATCGCCATGGCGAACGCGCGCCACCCGCTGAGCGCCAGCACGGCGGCCGCCAGCAGCAAGAGCGGCGCCGCCATCACTGCGACAAGAAATTGCATCACCAGCACGGGTGCATCGCCGGCGGCCTTACGGTTGAAGATCATCAGCCAGGCCATGCCGAACGCTGCTCCCAGCGGGTAGAAGGCAGCGGCGCCAAGCTCCACCACGTTCGGACGCAGCACCAGCAGCACGCCGGCAAAGGCAAGAAGGATGGCGACCCACGTGGCAGAGGGCGGCCTCTCGCGCAGGACCAGCCATGACAGGATCGCGGTGATCATCGGGCTGGTAAACTGGATCGAGGTTGCGTCGGCGAGCGGCATCGCCATCGCGCCCAAGAAGAAGCAGATGGTGGCGAGCCCCACCGCCGCGCCTCGCCCGAACTGAAGCCACGGCCGCGGGAGGACGAAGCCTCGTCGGCCATGGCCGATCGCCACCGCAGCCGCGAGCCCGAGCGCGCCCAACGTGTAGCGAAGCGCGGCCACGGCCGGCGCCGGCCACTCTCCGGCCATCGACTTCACCAGCGCATCACCCACGGAAAGAACCGAAAATCCGGCGAGCGCGAGCAGCAAGGCTGCCCTGGCACCGCCAGTCTTGTGAGACGTCATTCACACTTCCCGCTAAGTCGCGCCGTCATTTCCTCCGGTTAGGCAATTGTCAAAGTTTCCCTCTTATTCACCACCTCGGACCAACGAAATTCAAATAAGATCAGTGAGGTTCGCGAAGACATGAGCGCATTCGGACGACGCAGCGGGCCCACCGGCGCGGGTGGCCAGAAGCCATCATTCGGCCTGGCGCGGCCAATGAAAGGCGGCAGCCCCGTCGTGCTCCCGGACGGCGGTGATCAGTTCCCGCCGCTCGACCCCTTTGCGGTAGGCAACGAGTACGGCGGAGCGGAGCCGGCAGCGGGCGATCCGATGTCCCGGCTTGCCGATCGAATGGCAGCCGCAAGCGAACCGGGCGCCGCCAAAGCGGAAGGCTTCGAAGCCTCGATTCACCGCATCAAGGAGCAGGTGCTCCCCCGCCTGCTCGAACGCGTCGACCCCGAAGCGGCGGCGACGCTATCGAAGGACGAACTCGCCGAAGAGTTCCGGCCGATCATCGGCGAGGTCCTGGCGGAGCTCAAGATCAACCTCAACCGGCGCGAGCAGTTCGCCCTGGAGAAGGTGCTCGTCGACGAGTTGCTCGGGCTCGGGCCGCTCGAAGAGTTGCTGAACGATCCCGAAATCAGCGACATCATGGTCAACGGACCCAACCAGACCTTCATCGAGCGGAAGGGCAAGCTCGAAATCGCGGGCATCCAGTTCCGTGACGAAGAGCATCTGTTCCAGATCGCACAGCGGATCGTGAACAAGGTCGGCCGGCGCGTCGACCAGACGACGCCGCTTGCTGACGCGCGTCTTCAGGACGGCAGCCGCGTCAACGTCATCGTTCCGCCGCTCTCGCTCCGCGGCACTGCCATCTCGATTCGTAAATTTTCCGAAAAACCGATCACGCTCGACATGATGCGCGGCTTCGGGTCGATGTCCGAAAAGATGGCCACGGCGCTCAAGATCGCCGGGGCAAGCCGCTTCAACATCGTCATTTCGGGCGGCACCGGCTCGGGTAAGACGACGATGCTGAACGCCTTGTCCAAGCTCATCGACCCGGGCGAGCGCGTGATCACGATCGAGGACGCGGCCGAACTCAGGCTCCAGCAGCCGCACTGGCTGCCGCTCGAAACCAGGCCGCCGAACCTCGAAGGCCAGGGCGCGATCACCATTCGCGACCTCGTCGTCAACGCGCTGCGTATGCGCCCCGACCGCATCATCCTGGGCGAAATTCGTGGCCCCGAATGCTTCGACCTCCTCGCGGCGATGAATACGGGCCACGATGGTTCGATGTGTACGCTTCACTCCAACTCCCCGCGCGAATGCCTCGCTCGTATGGAGAACATGGTGATGATGTCGGACAT
>JALYNE010000375.1 GCA_030773375.1 Pseudomonadota bacterium | reverse complement strand
CGGCGGCGGATCCGATCCTGATCGACACGAAGAAGAATGTGATCGCCGGCCGGGGCGGCTTCAGCTTCAAGAACGAGTCGCTGAACATGGCCGTCGAGGCGGACGCCAAGACCTTCAGCTTGTTCTCGGCGCAATCGCCGGTCGGCGTCGGGGGTTATTTCGCCGCGCCCAAGATGGATGTCGTCAGCGGCGAGCTTCTGGGTCGCGCCGGCGCGGGGCTTGGCCTTGCCACTTTCGTCAGCCCGCTCGCTGCCGTGGTCGCCTTCGTCGACCCTGGCGACGCGGAGCCCACCCGGTGCGGGCCTGTTCTCGCCGGTGCGCGCGCTTATGCGATGAGCGAGAAAGATGGGGGCCGCGTCAAGAATCTTGGCAACGGCACCGCAGATCCGAGCGGCAAAAGCACCCGGAATGGAAAGGGCGCCGACGGCGAGGGCGGCAAGAAGAAAAAGAAGAAGTTCCTCGGGATATTCTGATCCCTCGAGGGCGGGTCGTCCTAGGCATTGCGCTTCCGTGCTGGCGCAAGAGCCATGCATGATCTCGGACCCATCAACGGGTGACCATGCGCCTTCGTTCGGGAGTTGCGGCCGGCGCGGCTGCGGCCCATCTATAGGCAATGCGCATCATGGACGTCGATCAAATCGAGCCCGCCGCCCGTTCCGGCCTCACCAACCGGCTCCTGCCCGACGAACGCATCGAGGAGGCATTCAGGGCGGCAACGACAACTGTTCTCTTCACGGACAGACGCATCCTCACCATTCAGCGCCATACGCTCCTCAACGAGCGGCTTGAGACGAGCTCCTTTTCCTATCGTGCAATTCGCCAGTTCTCGGTGCTCGAAGGAGATCCGCAGGAAAGCCGCAGTGAAGTGAAGATTTGGCTTGGCGCCGACCCGCAGCCGCTTCACCTCCGCGCCAGCCACGGTGCCGATCTGCAGCCACTGCAGCTTCTGCTCGCGAGCAAGCTTCGCTGAGCTCGGGCAGTCCTGAAGCGAGGCCTGGAGGTACCGGTGCTGACCAGATACGCCGCTTTGCCAGGTGCCTGTCGACCGCGAAAATGGCTGCGCCAAACAAACGGCCAAGCCTTGACTCCGTGGGGGTTCATCCCCCCGTAGCGGTGCTCCTCGGACAGCGGACGCGGGTGTCCGGTCCCTGGTCCGACTGAAAGGCAATGCTGTGGCCGCCTTTGCCGAGCAGGATCGTCTCGGTCTTCTCCCAGACCTGGCCTTCGCCGTCATAGATGCTGGTGACGACGATCTTGCGGCTGCCTTCGACCCGGACGCGCTGCACGTCGGCTTCGCTGGCGTGGAAATGCATCTTGGTTGGTCGAACGGTGAGGGCGCCCTCGCCGGCCTGCCCGCACTCCTCGAGCGATTTTCTGTATATGCCCTGGAAGGTGGTTGGGATCGTCTTGCGCACCCGCGTGAAGCCCTTCTTCACGGCTTCGTCGTCATTGCCCATCAGCGAGACCTCGCGGCTGTCGGGCTCCCAGTCGGCATCGGCAGGCGTGCCGGTAGCAGGCGATTGCGCCGATGCCGCGGCGGCAATCAGGAGAAGGGGCAGAGTCAGTCCATACATGGGAGAGGCTCCTAACATAGGCGCTGCTCCCGGCGCTACCGCTCGGTCTCGGCGCACCCTCCTCTTCCCAATCGCCCGCCGCGACTGGTAGGAGGAGGGCCAGCGGGGAGATCACGTGAAACGCGAGCGGCCGGTGATTGGATGGCGGGAATGGGTCCTCCTCCCTGAGCTGCTCGACCTGCCGATCAAGGCAAAGATCGATACTGGTGCGCGCACGTCTTCCATCCACAGCTTCGGGACGCGGCGCTTCACGGATCGCGGCGCGCCTTACGTCGAGTTCCTCGTCCACCCGGTGCAGCACCGCGATGCTCCGGAAATCGCCTGCGTGGCGCCCGTGAAGGACGAAAGATGGGTAAAAAGCTCCAACGGCGAATCCGAAAAACGAGTCGTCGTCGAGACGCTGGCCCGGCTCGGCCGGATCGATTGGCCGATCGAATTGACCCTCGCCGACCGTGACGTCATGGGTTTCCGAATGCTGCTCGGGCGCGAAGCGATCCGGCGGCGGTTCCTCGTCGATCCCGCGCGATCCTACCGGCTTTCCGGCCGGCGCGGGCAAGAAGCCGAAGCCCTGGTCACCGAATGAAAATTGCCCTCCTCTGCCGCAGCCCGCAGCTTTATTCCCACCAGCGGATCATCGAGGCTGCAAAGGCGCGCGGGCACGAAATCGACACGATAAACCATCTCCGCTGCACCATCGACATCGCCTCCCACCGCCCGAAGATTCATTATCACGGCAAAGCGCTCGGCAAATATGATGCCGTCATCCCGCGGATCGGCGCATCCGTCACATTTTTCGGCACTGCGGTCGTGCGGCAGTTCGAAATGATGCGGGTCTATTGCCTCAATGAATCGGTCGCGATCTCACGCTCGCGCGACAAGCTCCGCAGCTTGCAGCTCCTTTCCCGAAAGGGGATCGGCCTTCCGGTCACGGTGTTCGCGCACAAGACCTCGAACGCAGACGACATCGTTCGCCTTGCCGGCGGCGCCCCGGTCGTGATCAAGCTCCTCGAGGGGACGCAGGGGATCGGCGTCGTGCTCGGGGAAACTCCCAAAGCCGCAGCCAGCATCATCGAGGCGTTCGGAGGGGTCAACACGAACATCCTCGTTCAGGAATATGTGGCGGAAGCCAAAGGCGAGGACATCCGCTGCATCGTCATCGGCGACAAGGTGGTCGCCTCCATGATCCGCCGCGGAAAGGAAGGGGACTTCCGCTCCAACCTCCACCGCGGCGGCTCGGCCAAGGCGATCCGAGTGACCCCGCAGGAGCGCGCGACCGCGATTGCAGCAGCAAAGGTGATGGGGCTGAACGTGTGCGGCGTAGACATGCTGCGCTCGAACCATGGCCCGGTCGTGATGGAGGTAAATTCCTCGCCCGGGCTCGAAGGCGTAGAAACGGCCACTGGTGTCGATGTTGCCGGCAAGATCATCGAGTTCATCGAGAAGAATGCGCAGCCGGGAAAGACCAAGACCCGGGGGAAGGGTTAGATGCCGCGCCGCCCGATCGAAGTCGGCGGGCAACAGGTCCTCCCCGGCGAGCGGCAGCTGGTCAACCTTCCACTTAGCGCGCTCTCCAACCAGACGCCGATGTCGGTACCCGTAAGCGTCATTCATGGCAGGCGTGAGGGGCCGACCTTGTTCGTCAGCGCCGCCATTCATGGCGACGAGCTGACCGGAGTTGCCATCTGCCGTCGGCTGCTGGGCTCGCGGGCGCTTCGCGTCGCGAAGGGAACCCTCCTCATGGTGCCGATCGTCAACGCGTTCGGCTTCATCAGCCACAGCCGCTACCTTCCGGACCGGCGCGACCTGAACCGGAGCTTCCCCGGTAGCGCCAAAGGGTCGCTCGCCGCCCAGCTCGCCAACCTTTTCTTCACCGAAGTCGTGGCCCGGAGCGATTATGGGATCGATCTGCACAGTGCGGCCATCCACCGATCGAACCTTCCGCAGATCCGGATCGATAGCGACGATGAGAAAGCGTATGAGCTTGGCCGGGCATTCGGCGCGCCGATCATCGTCCA
>JALYNE010000374.1 GCA_030773375.1 Pseudomonadota bacterium | reverse complement strand
CTACAGATGACGTTGTCACCTTCTGGTATCGGGATGGGACGACCAAACGCCGGCGCACCTGCACCCTATCACCGGACGAATTTCTGCGACGCTTCCTCCAGCACGTGCTGCCCCAAGGCTTTGTCAACACGCCACCAACAATAGTGCCAAACGCCTGGTAGAGTTCGAGTTCTCGATCGACATCCCGCGTGAGCAGCTCCACGCTAGCTCCGGCAGGGGCTTTCTCGGCGCACCCGTGCCGTCGGCTCCACGCCAGCCCGCTGCTCCGCGGGAGGATGGGAGACACGAGCATGGCACCACCCACACCCATACGCGCTCGGACTCTAAGTGTGAAGCGGACCTATGAGCCCACGCGGATCGCTGCGGCATGCGTGGCCGACGCCTACGCCCGCGTCGTGCCGCGCCCCCAGCAACCGCGCCGCGCTGGGTCGTCAATGATGCGCCGCCCGGTACCCGACGACCGTCTGCCCCTGAGGAGGAAGTGCAATGAACCCGCATGAGATCGCAAGTTATGCTCGTGTCTCGACCGAGCACCAAGCCGAAGCCCAAACCATTGCCAGTCAGGTGGCGGCGCTCCAGGCGCGCGCTGCAGCCGATGGCCTCCTGCTCTTGCCCGATCGCCAATTCACCGATGATGGGTATAGTGGAGCGACCCTCATTCGCCCAGCCCTGGAGCAGCTCCGGGATCTCATTGCGGCGGGCGAGATCAAACGTCTCTACGTGCTGTCCCCCGATCGTTTGGCGCGCAAGTATGCCTACCAAGTGCTCCTGCTTGACGAATTTGCCCGCGTAGGCGTTGAGGTCGTCTTCCTCAATCGGGCGCTGGCCCAAACCCCCGAAGATGCCCTCTTGCTGCAGGTCCAAGGCATGGTCGCTGAATACGAGCAGGCACAACTGCTTGAGCGCAGCCGGCGTGGCAAGCGGCATGCGGCTAAAATGGGTGAAGTGACCGGTCTCTCGACCGCACCCTATGGCTATGTCTATCGCACCAAGCAGGCGACCGGTGGCCACGCGCACCTCGAGATCGTGGAGGAGGAGGCGCGCATTGTGCGGGAGATCTTCACCTGGGTTGGCTGCGAGCGGCTAAGCATGGCCGAGGTCGGGCGGCGGCTCCAAGCCGCGGGGGTACTGACCCGCACGGGGAAGGTGCGCTGGGATCGGAGCACGATCTGGGGGATGCTGAAAAACCCGACCTATATGGGGCAGGCCGCCTACGGCAAGACTCGGGCGATCCCTGTACGACCGCGGCTGCGCGCCGTACGGGGCCATAGCCTGCATCCGAAGCGCGCCGCTGGTGATACGGCGGTACCGCGGGAGGAGTGGATCACGATCGCGGTGCCAGCGATCGTCAGTGAGGACCTGTTTCTGACGGTGCAGGGACAACTCGACGAAAATCGGCAGCGCGCGCGTCTCGGGCAGCGCGGGATGCACTTCCTGCTGCAAGGATTAGTGGTCTGCCCGCAGTGCGGGTATGCCCTGTATGGCAAACCGACCAACGCGCCGGCAGCTGGCGGACGGCGGCACGTGTACACATACTACCGCTGTGTGGGAACGGACGGCCATCGCTTCGGCGGGGAGAAAATCTGTACGACCAAACCGGTGCGTATGGATCTGCTCGACGTGGCGGTGTGGCAGGAAGTGTGTACACTGTTGGAGGATCCTGGCCGTGTGGAACACGAATATCACGCGCGGCTCGCCGCTGTGGCGATAGATGAGCACCCGTCACGCGTGGCCCAGATGACCAAGCTCCAGCAGGGGATAGCACGCCTGATTGACAGCTATACCGAGGGACTGATCGAGAAGGGCGAGTTTGCGCCGCGACTGACCCGGCTGCGGCAGCGCCTGGCGCAGCTTGAAGAGCAGGCGGCCGTAGCAGCGGAAACAACTGCGCTGCAGGAGGAGCTTGGTGCGATCGTGGAACGGCTGGCGGCGTTTGCCCGGGAGGTGCAGGCGGGGCTGGCAGGCGCGGACTGGCACACGCGGCGTGACCTGATCCGCCTACTGGTGAAGCGCGTGGAGGTTGGGGCGACAGAAATAACCGTGGTCTTCAGAGTCAATCCCCACCCTTTTGACCGACGCCCCGAGTGGGGCGCTTCGCACTATTGTTGGAGGCGTCAAGGTGCGGCGCTTTGGGCTGTTCAGTCCGCGCAACCGTCTGGTCCTGCGCCAGATCCGGGCGCGCCTCGCCGTGAGCCGCGGGGTGGTGGCGTCCCTGACCGGGAACGCCGATCCGCCGGTCGTGGAGTGCGGGACGCACGTGCCGCCCTGTCCGCTGTGTGGTCGGCCCATGGAACTGCGTCCGCTCCTGCCACCCCACAGCCGCAGTCCACCTTCCGTGCCGGGCCAGGCAAACGCGGCCTGACGTTCCAAGGGTGCGCGGGCGACCCGCATCCTGATACCCGCCTGCTTCCAACCAGGTGGCAGGCTGATGCAGGTCGCCCGTCACGCCGGCCACGCGTGCCAGAGTCGGCCCACGTTCCCCGATCGCTCGGTCGCAACGGTCGCGCCCCAGAGCGCTCGGTGCATGAATCACCCCCGACACCTCACCATCTCCGAGCAAGGCTCCATATTAATTTCCAAAGCGCTGCGCCGTCGGCTTCGTCCAACAAGGATTACGTGGCGGCCGCGCGCCACATAATCCTTATTCGTTGTGCGGCTTTTCTATGTTCATACGCACCACTTACTATTTCGTTATCCATTCTGCTTTCAATCGTGCTACTATCTGTACGACGCACATGAGCAACAGCATCAGGGGATAAGCGTATGTCCGAACATCCATCCGTTGTGGAAATGAATCGCTACTACCAAGCGCGTGCGCCATGGCATGATGACTATATGAGCTACACGAGCAATCCCGATATGGAGTCCTTGCTTGCACCACTCATTGCTGATATAGCACCGTATATTGTTGGTCGAGATGTGCTGGAAATTGCGTGCGGAACAGGAAATTGGACACAAGTGTTAGCTCAACGCGCCCATTCCGTCCTTGCTACCGATGGAAGTGCAGATATGCTCACCCATGCGCGCACGAAATCCTATGATGGCAACGTAACTTTGGCGCTCGCCGACGCATACACGCTCGACACGGTACAAGATACGTACTCTGCAGCCTTTGCCGCCGATTGGTGGTCGCATATCCCCAAATCTGCCATCCCGCTATTCCTGCATACGTTGCACGAAAAACTCCGCCCTAGTGCATCGGTTCTCTTTCTCGATATGACCTATCAAGATTATCCTGAGTTCACCGCCTACCGTTATGATAGCGAAGGCAATGGAATAACGAAGCGGGGGCTCCCAAATGGGGAGGAGTTTGATGTGATTAAGAACTTTCCAACGGAACAGGAATTACATGCCTACGTTGCCGAGGTAGCGGAGCAGGTGCGCTTCCTTGAATATCCGACACTCCATCGGTGGCTGTTTGCCTACATCCTACGATAAGCTGGTAAAGCGGGATGAGCAACAACCCCGGTAACCGTTCAGGATGTGCCGAAAATAGAGGGTGCTGGTTGGCCAGTCCACGCTGCTTGAACCGCCTCGACGAGGAATCGGAACAGCTGCCGCCCCTGTTGGATACAGGTTGCCCGCACACTCA
>JALYNE010000373.1 GCA_030773375.1 Pseudomonadota bacterium | reverse complement strand
GCCAAAAGAAAAGCCATGCCGACCAGATTGAGACGACGCTCTATGAAATCCTGGATCGGAGCGCCGTAGCGTTTGAGGAGAGCGGCAATGATGAAAAAGCGCGCTCCCCTGGTGACCAGCGCCGTCACGACAAAAATCGGGAAGTTGAAGGCGGCGAGGCCGCTGGCGATCGTCACCAGCTTGAACGGGATTGGTGTCAGGCCTTTCACAAGGATGATCGCCGCGCCCCATTCGGCATACCAGCTGCGGAACTCTGCCGCGCCTTCTTGAAGGCCGTAAACACTGATCAGCCACTGGCCGACGCTGTCGTACAGGAAATAACCGATTGCGTAACCGAACACGCCGCCCGCGACCGAAGTGATCGTGCAAACCGTGGCGATCAGCCAGGCTTGGTCGCGCCGCGCAAGAATCATCGGCACGAGCATCACGTCGGGAGGGATCGGGAAGAACGAGCTCTCTGCGAACGAAACCGCGGCCATGCTGCGGATTGCGTGGCGGTGGTTGGCGAGGCGCAGGGTCCAGTCGTAAAGTCCGCGAAACATCGTGCCCCATCAACCTGTTGAAGATCAGTGCCGTGCGCCGGCCGGGGCGGGCAATAGTGGCAAAGCTGGCGGGGAGCCAGCATTGCTTTAGCGCGCAGCCATTTCCAGCGGAGAGAAAGCCGGAAGGCTCATTGACGCGAGGCTGCACCGGCCCGGCTAAGCGGCCGTCAAGCTCATTGCGGGCACCGGCCCTGGCGTCTGCGCGATCCCGCTGAATCGGCCTGCCGAGATCAAGTTGGCTCAGAGCTTGCGAAGCAACTGTGTGGCGACGGCAGCCCAAGGCGCATTGCTCACCACCATCTGGCGCTGCCCGGTACCGAGCGGAATGATGTGGAGCTTATCGCCATCCCGGCCGATCAGCCGCCCGAATACGAAACGGCCTCCGGACCGCGGCAGGAGCAGGTCACGGTTCACCGCCCGGCCGAATTCCTCCGGCTGGAGGCGAACGCACCAGATCTCGTCCCCTGAGCGATAGTCGCCAACGCCAGCCGATACGGTGACGGCAACGAGCCCCGGCTCCGGCTGCGGCGGGATCACAACTGTCTCGCGGCGGGGAGCGTGCGCGCCATCGTGGCCGAGTGTGGCGGCGACGGCGATATCCTGTCTGTCCGGCAGCTGTACGAGATCGGCTGCTTCGACCTCCAGCGCCTGTGCGATGCGGTTAAGCCAACCCACTGAAACGGTGCGGGTGCCGGTCTCGAGGCGGCCAATCGTCTGCGGGGTGGTCGGCGGGCGGCAGCGCTCGGCCACGTCCTGCAGGGTCATCTTCCTGGCTCGGCGGACCTCCCGGATGCGAGTGATCATCGACGGCTCCTGTACCGCATCGGTTAGCTGCCTCTGCTACGCGCGCGTCGTTTTGGCAAGTGATTAGCCAAGCAAGGTTCAAACCTCGGCGTCTCCGAAGTTGACGAGGCCAAGCCGGTCGCGAAAAGTCCAGCGGCTGATCATCAGAAGAGCGACCACTGCCAGACCGGCAGCCAAGCCGATCCAGATGCCGACGCCCTGCCAGCCGAGTCCGAAGCCGAGGGCCACTCCCGTGCCAAGCCCGATCACCCAGTAACCGATCGCGGCGTAGACCATCGGAATGGTGGTGTCGTGGAGGCCGCGAAGCATGCCCGCGCCGACCGCCTGCGCCCCATCGACGATCTGAAAGAGGGCAGCGACTGCCAGGTAAGAGACAGCAAGTGTGATCACCGGCGCGTTCACGGGGTCGCTTTCGTCGAGGAACAGCGAGATCAGCGCTTCGGGCACGGTAATCATGATGAGCGCCATCAGCGCCATGAAGCCGACACCGAGCGCAAAGCTCGTCCAGCCAGCTCGCGCAATCGCAGGCGGATCGCGCCGACCACAAGCCAAGCTCACACGAACGGTCACTGCTTGAGCAATCCCGAGCGGAACCATGAAGGTTAGGGCGGCGATTTGAATGGCGATGGCGTGGGCAGCGAGCGGCGCGGTGCCGAAGAGGCCGATCAAGAACACGGCGGCGCTGAAGATGGCAACCTCCAGGAGGAGGGTGACCGCAATCGGCGAACCAAGCTTCCATACTTCTGCGAAGCGCGGCCAGTCGGCGCGCCAAAAGCGGTCGAAAAGCCGATAACGACGGAAACGACGGTGGCGCACAACCACTGCGGCGAGGCCCAAAAAGCTGAGCAGGTTGATGAGGCTGCTGCCGATGCCCGCGCCGATCAGCCCGAGCGCAGGAAAGCCGAACGCTCCAAAGATGAGCACATAGTTGAGGCACGCGTTCAGGACCACAGCCGCAGCTGCGATCACTAGTGACCAGATCGGGCGCTCGAGCGCTGCCACGAAGGAGCGTAGCACAAGGAAGAGGAGCGCAGGGAACAAGCCCCATTGAAGCGCGCGGACCAAGCGCGCCGCATCGGCAGCGAGCGCGGGATCCTGGCCAAGTGCGAGGAGAATGGCCTCGCTGTTCCAGAGGATGGCCCAAATGGGCAGGCAGATCGCCGCCGCCGTCCACATCGCCTGGCGGACCGTGCGGCGCACGTCACGAACGCTGTGACGGCGCGCGCCGAGTTCCCGCGCGATCATTGGAGCCGCGGCCGTAACGAGGCCCATGCCGAAGACGAGGCAGGTCGTGTAGAGGTTGACGCCGAGCGCGCTTGCGGCGAGCGTCCGCGGGCCAACCCAGCCCAGGAGCACCACGTCGGTCGCGTGTATGAGGGCCTGCGTGAGGTTGGTGAGGACGAGGGGGTAAGCAAGGAGCAGGGTGGCCCGCATTTCGGCGCGCCAGAGCGTTGGTTCGGCGGAGGCGGCCCTGCGGACGAGCATCGCACGCCCGCCTAAGCCTTCTTGTTCAGCGAAGATAGTGGCTCGGCTTGAGATCGGGCATGGCCTCGCCTAAGCTCGTTTGACATAGCAACCCGTGAGGTCCCGCGATGATCGTCTATGGTTCGTCCATGTCGCCCTATGTGCGCAAAGTGCTCGCTTTTGGGGCGGAAAAAGGCATCGACCTCGAGAGCCGGCCAATCGGCCTTGGCAGCGATGATCCCGAATTCCGGCAAGCAAGTCCGTTCGGAAAAATCCCGGCTTTCCGCGACGGCGACTTCACCATATCCGACTCCTCCGCAATCGTTGCTTATCTGGAGGCGATCAGACCCGATCCCGCCTTGATACCGGTCGATGCGAGGGCACGTGCGCGGACCATCTGGTACGACGAGTTTGCTGATACGATCATTGGCGCCTGCGGCAACAAGATGTTCTTCAATCGCATCGTCGCGCCCCGCTTCCTCAAACGGGAGGGGGACCTCTCAATGGCGGAAAAGGCGGAATGCGAGGAGCTGCCGCCGCTTCTCGACTATCTTCAAGGGGTAATCCCGGAAACCGGATTTCTGGTTGAAGACCGGCTGACGCTTGCCGACCTTGCGGTTGCAAGCCCATTCGCCAACTTCCGGCACCTCGGCCTCGTTTGGGACCTAACCCGGCACGGTAAGGTCAAGGCCTATGTTGAAGCGATCCTGGCCAGGCCAAGCTTTAAGCACTGGGTGGACCGTGAGGCAGCGTTCCTGGCGCGTGCGAGCGCAGCATAGCGCGCT
>JALYNE010000372.1 GCA_030773375.1 Pseudomonadota bacterium | reverse complement strand
GGACACTCCCGCCAGGAGGGAAGGCTGGCCCGCTTCGTTACCCCGTGCCCGGCCGGCTGATCATCTCGGGCCTGATGAACTATGTCTATGAGCGCGAACACGCGCTGCTGGTAGACGTGCACGTTCCGGCAAAAGCTGCAGAGGGCACCTCTTTCCCGATCCGTGCGCGGCTCGACTATCTCGCCTGCACCGACGAGATCTGCGTCCCTGAAAGCGCCGTGGTGGCGACCAGCCTCGCCATCGGCCCCAGCACGGCCGAGCGCAACGCCGGTTTCGATGCTTACCGACAGGCCCTCCCCAGGCCGCTCGGAGGCGAGGGCCGATACCAGCTGCAAGGCGGCAAGTTCCGTCTTGCGGTTCCCGTTCCTGCCTCCATGGCCATATCGGAAGCCTATTTCTTCCCGCTGACCGACCGCGCGATCGAATATTCGGCGCCGCAAAGCGTGTCGCGGAACGGAGATTATTTGATCGTCGAAACGGGGGCCGGGCAGGGCCGACCCGGCGCGGTCGAGGGCGTTCTGGGTCTCGGGCATGGGCTCGGGCTTTCCTTGGTCGCGCGCCCGGGGCCGGTGCCGGCCGCGGGCGACGCGCTTGCCGCGGAAACCGCCGCGGGCGGCGTCTCTTCCATCCTGTTTGCGCTCGGCGGCGCGCTGCTGGGCGGCCTCCTCCTCAACATCATGCCCTGCGTGTTCCCCATCCTCAGCCTGAAGGCGCTGAGCCTGGCAAAGGTAGGCGGCGACGAAGCCGCTGCGCGCCGCGAAGCACTTGCTTATACGGCGGGAATTGTCCTCATCTGCCTTGCGCTCGGCGCCCTGCTGCTCGCGCTTCGAGCCGGGGGTGCTGCGGTCGGTTGGGCATTCCAGCTCCAGGATCCGCGTGTCATCATGGTGCTGCTGCTGCTCGTCACGGCGATCGCGCTTAACCTCGCTGGCTTGTTTGAGCTTCCGGCGCTCGGCGGGCCCGAGCGGCTCGTGCGCAGCGGCGGCACGGGAGGGGCTTTCTGGACCGGAGCCCTCGCCGCTTTCGTCGCGACTCCCTGCACGGGCCCGTTCATGGGAGCCGCACTTGGCGCGGCTTTGGTTCTCCCGACTGCAGCCGCGCTGGCAATATTCGCAGGCCTTGGCCTCGGCCTTGCTCTTCCCTTCCTGCTGCTGGGCTTCGTGCCGCCGCTCCGCCGCCGGCTTCCGAAGCCGGGGCCTTGGCTGGGGCGCTTCAGGCGGCTGATGTCCGTTCCGATGTTCGTCACCGCGCTTGCTCTCGCCTGGGTTCTGGGAAGGCAAGCCGGCGTCGACGGCATGACCCTCGGTGTTGCCGCAGCGATCGTGCTCGGGCTTGCCTTGTGGTGGATGGGGCGCAGGCAAGGGCAGGGGAAGGCATGGCTTCCGCTCGCACCGGCAGCTTTGGCAACGGCAGCGGCCATCCTGCTCTTGCCGACGGCGATCGAGCCGGCCGCCGCCAGCCCCCAGGGCCGGCTCGGCGCAGAAGCTTTCAGCGAAGCACGCCTGGCCACGCTCCGGGCGGAGCGACGCCCCGTCTTTGTTTATTTCACGGCCGATTGGTGCGTGACCTGCAAGGTCAATGAAAAGGCCGCGCTCGAGCAGGAGGAAGTCGCAACCATCTTTGCCGCCCGCAACGTTGCCGTGCTGGTCGGCGACTGGACGCGCGGCGATCCCGCCATCGGCCGGTTTCTCGATCGGCACGGCCGAACGGGGGTGCCGCTCTATCTCTATTATGCGCCGGGCAAGCCTGCCAAGATCCTCCCGCAGCTGTTGACGACGGGCGGCCTCGCCGAGGCCGTGAGCTAAAACTTTCGATCCTCATAAGCAGCTCTGGTGGTGGCGCTCACCCCCGCTCCTAGAGCCGCATCAGCGGGTCGTAGCTGATTGTGCCCGTGAAGGTCGGCGCGACGACTTTGGTCATCAGGTTCTCCGAGCTGTAGGCAAACGCATAACCGCTGGTCGGATCGGAGGTGACGTTCCCCTTCGCATCGTAGCTGATGCTCTTCCCCGCCTGATCCACGAGCTGGTTGAGCCCGTTCGCTGTTTCCCCGATCGTGCCGCTCGTATGCGCCGTGAATGCATAAGCGTCGTTGGAACGGCTGTTCGACCCGATCTGGCTTGCCGGATTGTAGCCGAAGCCGAGCGTCAGGTCGTTGGTCGTTCCGCCAAGATCCTGCGCCAGCTGCGACAGCCGCGACACGGGATCGTGGCTGTAGCTCGTCGTGGTGCCGTTCGCGCGGGTGAGCGAGGTGCGTTGATGAAAAGGAAGCCGACGCACATGCGCCGGCTCCCAGCTTTGAGTAATTAGGTATTGCGTCCCCGGAAAAATTGTGTCCCCGGAATAGCGTGTGTCCCCGGAATAGCGTGCTGCTGGCGCGATGGTATCGCGCCAGCAGCTCTTTATTGGCCGCTGGTGTCTGGCGGCTCAACCGTTAGGATCATTTTAAATGCTTGGTAAATACCGGAAGGTCTTTAGCTATGTCGTTGTGTAGAATTGTCTCTGGTGCGATGATCAGCAGGGACATAGAGAAACCAGTCAAAATCAAAGATCTAGTGGCCTCGCCTGCCCGCAGAACAGCGCTCCGCAGAGCGAGCGGTGTCACGAACGTGAGAAGTAGAGGCCAAGCTATGAAGCCCACCAAGGCCTCTAAAGCCGGGTCTGGACGGTGCTCCGGATATCCATAAGCTTGGTGAACAATCTCGAACCCGATCCCGTAGAGGCTCCCCCAGAACAAATTAACTGACTCCGGCACGCCGAGGGTCGTGGTGATCCCGGGGAGAAGAACTCCGACTACTGGCACAAGGATGGCTAAAATAGCAAAGACTGAGCCCTTTTCTGCCAGCCGGCCGATTTCTTTCTGGAGTGACATTCTCACTTTTTGCATCCTCCGACAGAATAGCAGTATTGGCGAGCGTTGAACTGATTCACGGGAAGACCCTCTTGATAGGGTAGAAAATCAACCCAATGTCTCAGTGACCAAGTCTTTGTCGTAATTGTTATAGTGCTATAGTTATTATTGTCATAATCAAAGCGATAGTACTTGACGACATACCGCGAATCCGGGATCTGTATGGAGTACGCGCGCCAAGAGTGAGGAGACTGATCACGTTTGAACAGTCCTCGAGGTAGCGAGGCATCATCGAGTACGACGGCGAAGTTTTCATTGTAAGAGACTATCGCCTTGGGGTCAACGTTGCAGCGGCAGGATTTCTCAAGTGCGCTGATAACCGCCTCCCGGAGGAAATCAGCTTGTCTTCTCTCGAAGGCTCGTGCCTCGAGACGTCCACTGGCAGCACGACCGATTGACCCCGACCAATCCCAGCTGCGTGGGCCGCCGGGCATCCACCGTCCTGGAGTTCCTTGCAGCTCGGCCGGAACGTCGTTCCCTCCATCGTCGGCGTACATGCCCTTCGGATCAGTGAAATTCACCGGATCTCCCTTGACGTAAGCATAGATGTTCATGCCGTCGTCGTAGCCGATCGGGTCTGCCTGCATGAAGCGCCCGAGCTTCGGGTTGTACATGCGGGCGCGGGCATAGAGGAGGCCGCTCACCGACTCATAGACGTGCCCGGTAAATTCGAACCGGTTATGCGTCGGGGCGA
>JALYNE010000371.1 GCA_030773375.1 Pseudomonadota bacterium | reverse complement strand
GGACCGCCCACGCCACCTGGCGGCGGATCGGTTCCCTCCTCGACGCCTTCACTCCAGAAGAATGCTCCAACTACCTCGTCAACTCAGGATACGCTCAAGCATAATCCCATCACGCTCTAGCCGCCGCGTTTCAACGTTTCGCGCGCTATGACCAGCTGCTGGACTTGGCTGGTGCCCTCGTAAATGCGGAAAAGGCGCACGTCCCGGTAGAGCCGCTCGACGCCATAATCGGCGATGTAGCCCGCGCCGCCGTAGATTTGCACCGTGCGATCCGCGACACGCCCGACCGTCTCGCTGGCAAAATATTTCGCAGCGGCGGCTTCCATGGTGATGGCTTCGCCAGCATCCTTCTGCGCTGCGACCTCGAGCACCAGCGCTTTGGCGGCCATGGTTTCGGTCTTTGAATCCGCGATCATGGCCTGAACGAGCTGGAAATCGGCGATCGGCCGGCCGAACTGCTTGCGTTCGCTGGCATAAGCAACGGCATCGGCGATCAGACGCTCGGCGATGCCGACGCACACCGCAGAGATGTGAAGCCGTCCGCGGTCAAGGACGCGCATGGCGACTTTGAACCCCTCGCCTTCCTCGCCCAACCGGTTTGCTGCCGGGACGGCCACTTCGTCGAAAAGGACATCGCAGACATGGGCGCCCTGCTGGCCCATTTTCTTCTCAGGCAGACCGATGCTGAGCCCGGGAAGATCGGCGGGCACCAGAAAGGCGGAAACGCCCTTGGCGCCGGGGCCACCCGTCCGTGCCATCACCGTGAAGAGCGATGCCTTGTCGGCGTTGGTTATGTAGCGCTTGGTGCCGGACAGGCGGTAAACGTCCCCGTCGCGCACCGCCTTTGCCTCGACCGAGGCACTGTCGGAGCCTGCGCCGGGCTCCGTGAGCGCGAAGCTCGTGATGACCTCACCGGTCGCGATCCTCGGCAGCCACTCGGCTTTCTGGGCCTCGGTGCCGGCCATGACGAGGCCTTGGCTGCCGATGCCGACATTGGTTCCAAAGACGGAGCGGAACGCGGGCGTCGTCCGCCCCAGCTCCAGGGCCACGCGGACTTCCTCGGACATGGAAAGCCCGAGACCGCCATACTCCTCTGGGATGGAGAGGCCGAAGAGCCCCATCTCGCGCATCTCTTGGACGATTTCGTCCGGCACTTCATCCTCGCGGTCGACCCGTTCCTCGAGCGGTCGGAGGCGTTCGGCGACGAAGCGGCGGACCGTGACGAGGAGCAATTCAAAGGTTTGGGGGTCGAGCGACATCTGCATGCGCCTCCGGACTAATAGCCCTTCAGCCGCGCCAGGCGATCGGCGTGATAATTGGGGTCGCCGAACAGCTCGTTCAGCACACGGTCGCGCTTCATGTAAAGGCCGATATCATATTCGTCCGTCATTCCGATCCCGCCGTGCATCTGCACCCCCTCCTGCACCGCAAGCGTTGAAACACGGCCGGCTTTCGCTTTGGCAACTGAAACCATCGCTTCTGCCTCGTCGCTGTGCTCGTCGAGAAGCTGCTGCGCCTTCAGCGCCGACGCGCGGGCGATCTCCAGTTCCGAATAAAGGTGTGCAGCGCGGTGCTGCAGCGCCTGGAACTCGCCGATCAGGCGGCCGAACTGCTTCCTTTGCTTCAAATAGTCGACCGTCATCGCCATCGCCCCGGAGGCGACGCCAACCATTTCGGACGCGGCGCCAGCGCGCGCGCCATTGAGGACGCGGGACAGCACGGGCGCGCCCTGCCCCACTTCTCCAACCACGGCATCGGCATCGATCTCGACATTGGCGAAATCGAGGCGCGCACCGATGCTGCTGTCGGCGAGCCGCACCCCTTCGACCGAGAGCCCCCGCGCTTCCTTTTCGACCAGGAACAGCGTCAGCCCCTCACGCGCCTTCGCGGCAACCACGAAGAAATCCGCCGACGCGCCTTGAACCACGAACTGCTTGCGCCCGGAGAGGCGGAAGCCGTTGCCGGAGCGCTCGGCCTGCATGCTGAGGGCCTCGGGGCGGTGCTTCGGCCCTTCATCCACCGCCAGCGCAGCGACCGTCTCCCCGGACAATATGCCCGGCAGCCAGCGTTGCCGCAGCGGCGTCCCCCGCAGCGCCTCGACCGCCGCGACCGACGTGATGAGGAACGGCGACGGCGTCAGATTGCGGCCAATCTCTTCGAGGACAATGCCCGCCTCGACGTGGCCGAGTCCAAGCCCGCCATCCGCCTCATCGACGAGGATGCCGGTGAAACCCATTTCGCCGAACTGACGCCAGAGCGCGTGGCCGAAGCCGTCCTTGCAGTTCATGTCGCGGTATTTGCGCAGTTGGCCCGAAATCGAGCCTTCCGAGGCCATGAACTCCCGCGCCGTGTCGCGAAGCATCGACTGGTCTTGGTCAATAAACAGCGGCATTCGTCAGGCTTCCGGCAGGTCGAGGATGCGCTTGGCGATGATGCCGAGCTGGATCTCGCTGGTGCCGCCTTCGATCGAATTGGCTTTGGTGCGGAGCCACTCGCGGGCGGGCTTGCCGCCGCGGGAATGCTCGCTTTCCCATTCGAGCGCGTCCGAGCCGCCGGCCGCCATCACCAGCTCGTGGCGCGCCTTGTTGAGCTCGGTCCCGGCATATTTCATCATCGAGGGCTGGGCCGGGTGAGCGAGGCCGGCCTTGAGTTCATCGATGAACCGCTCCGACATCGCCCGGAAGGCCATCGCATCGACGTCGAATCGCGCGACGTCGGCGCGGAGCATATGATCGGCCATCCGGCCTTCCGCATCGCGCCCCACCACCTCGACGAGCGACTCGCCGAGCGAGGCGCCTGCGCCGGTGCCCAGGCCCATGCCGCTGATCATCTCGCGCTCGTGGCCCAGGAGATATTTGGCGACGTCCCAGCCTTTGTTGACCTCCCCGACGATCTGGTCCTTTGGGACCTTCACATCGTCGAAAAAGGTCTCACAGAAAGGAGAGAGGCCGGAGATGAGGAGGATCGGCCGGGTCGAGACGCCGGGCGTGTCCATGTCGAACAACAGAAAGCTGATGCCCTTGTGCTTGGGCGCCGCGGACTCGGTGCGAACCAGGCAGAATATCCAATCGGCCTTGTCCGCATAGCTGGTCCAGACCTTCTGGCCGTTCACCAGCCAATGGTCGCCCTTGTCCTCCGCCTTGGTTTGCAGCGAAGCGAGGTCGGAGCCGGCGTTTGGTTCCGAATAGCCCTGGCACCAGCGGATTTCGCCGCGGGCGATTTCAGGGAGAAAGCGCTTCTTCTGCTCTTCCGTGCCATATTTCAGGAGTGCAGGACCAAGCATCGATATGCCGAAGCTGTAGAGCGGGTTGCGCGCTCCGATTGCCGTCATCTCCTGGCGGAGGATCTTGGTTTCCGCGGGCGAAAGTCCGCCACCGCCATAGTCCTTTGGCCAGTCGGGCACGGTCCAGCCGCGCCCGGCCATGAGCTCGAGCCAGCGTTTCTGAGCCTCGTTCTTGAACGCCGCGTTGCGGCCGCCCCAGCTGAGATCGGTTTCATCGCGCACCGGCTCGCGCATCTCCGGCGGGCAGTTCGCCTCGAGCCAGGCGCGGGTTCGAAGGCGGAAGCTCTCCAGGTCGCTCAAGACGGCTTCTCCCTTTCAAGATGCTCAA
>JALYNE010000370.1 GCA_030773375.1 Pseudomonadota bacterium | reverse complement strand
GGTATGGCCCGCCTCGCCGACCAGCGAGGAGCAGATGGTGAAGACCCAGCAGAGGATTTGATATCATGGCCATGAGTGTCGGCCCAGGCGACGGCGGCGAAGAAACCCCGATGTCGGACATCAACACGACGCCGCTCGTCGACGTCATGCTGGTGCTCCTGATCATCTTCCTCATCACCGTTCCCGTCGTGATCCAGAGCATTCCGGTGGCCCTTCCCAAGGTCCGCTTCGAACCAACCACCACCAAGCCCGAAAACGTCTCCCTTTCGGTGCGCGGCGGGCCCGGGGGCACGTGCGAAGTTTATTGGGGGCTTCAGCGGGTGAATTCGGAGGAACTGCTCGACCGCGCGGTCAAGAAGCTCGAAGCCGAGATTGCGCGGCAGGGCGGCGTGGAAAACCTGACGGAGGAGACGATGCCGGAAGCGCATATCCGCGGCGACGTCAACACGCCTTACCGGTGCATCGGCGGAGCGGTGTTCACGATGCAGCGTGCCGGCTTTGCCCGAATCGGCTTCATCTCAGAACCGGCCCCTGGCGGCGGCACCAGCCGCCTCTAAGATCACCCAATCAGGAGTAAACGACTATGGCAATGTCAACCGCCGGCGCCGAAGGCGATCCGATGATGGACATCAACACGACGCCGCTGATCGACGTCATGCTGGTGCTCCTCATCATGTTCATTATCACGATCCCGATTCAGAGCCACGCGGTTAAGCTCGACCTTCCGCAGGATGCGCCGAACAACAATCCGCCGCCGATCGACCCCGTCAAGAACAAGATCGTCGTGACGCGTGCGGGGGAGATCCTCTGGAATGGTGCTCCGGTGAACCCGATCCAGCTCCGGCAGTATCTGGACATCACGACCACCATGACGCCCGTTCCGGAGCTTCACCTCCAGCCGGAGCCGGAGGCGCGCTACGAGCTGGTCGACGAGGTGCTCGCAGTCACCAAGCGCGCTAAAGTTACTGCAATGGGGTTTGTGGGTAACGAAGCTTACGCAAACTTCTAATTTCAGCTTACTCTCCAGAGAGGGCGGCCCGTTGGACCGCCCTTTTCTGTGCACGCGCATCCCAGGCAATCCACGGCTTATACCAAATCCCGTTGATCATCATTGATGCGCCCATTCACGCAATCCGATCGAGGTGATTGTCTTCGGCTGATCGATGAATTTGTTCCACGCCTTACAGCATTCGTTGACGATCAGTTCATAGGACGAGAAGACGAGATTGGAGAGCCAGTTCTCGCGCAGGAACTGCCATACATTCTCCACCGGATTGAGTTCAGGAGTGCGCGGCGGCAGCGGCAAGAGAGTGATATTGCTGGGGACTTCGAGCTCGGTTGAGCCATGCCAGCCGGCTTGGTCGAGGAGCAGCACGGCATGGGCATCCGGCGCGACCGTGGCTGAGATTTCCTTGAGGTGCAGGCTCATTGCCTCGGTGTTACAGCGGGGCAGGACCAGCGCTGCGCCCTTACTGCTGGCTGGACAGATCGCGCCGAAGATGTAGGCGGATGCAGTGCGCTGATCGTGCGGCGCGCACGGTCGAATGCCTCGTTTCGCCCAGCGGCGCGTGATCTTGTTCTTCTGTCCGACCCGCGCCTCGTCCTGCCACCATATCTCTATCGGTGTGCCGGAGAGGAGGCCCGCTTTGACCTTGGCCAGTTCGGCGGCGAAGTTTTTTTAAAAGTCGGGATCGCGTCCGGGTCCTGGGCATGGTGCCGCGGCCGGGCCGAAAGCTTGCGATAGCCCATCCCTCGCAGCACCCGGCTCAGCGTCTGTTTGCTGATCTCGATCGAGAACTCGTTCCGGATCCATTGTGCCAAGTCGACGAGCCGCCAGCGCACCACGCCATGCACCGCCGGATCAGGGCCATCCTCCACCGCCCGCGCCAGTGCCCGACGCTGCTCCTCGTTCAATAGCGGCCGGGCGCCAGGTGCCTTGCCATCCACCAGGCCCTCTGCGCCTCTGGCGTTGAACCGAACAACCCAGTCCCGTACAGACTGCCGGTCCACACCTCCAATCCGCGCTGCCTCGCTACGATCGGCGCCTCGTAAATCGAAGCCAAAGCCAGCAACCGGCGAACCTGAGCGGCGTCTCCGCTGGCGCGCGCAAACCTACGCAAATCCGACCCCCCAAAATCCGTTCGCAGCTTAACCGGAGCCGACATCGCAAACCTCCCTCAGTTCGCGATCTTGAATCACAACACGAGCGCCGGGAAAACCCCAGAAGAGTCAGCCTCAGCAGGATCTGGTATTAGACCCGTTCCTGGTTTTGTTGAACCAGGAACGGGTCCAGCTTCGTTGGTGTCCCGTGATTTCCGAGCCGCCAGGTGATCCCCCTAACTTGAAGTCACTCTAGAACCGCTCACCCCTTTTCAGCGCCAGCGCTCGCAGTCGGCGCCTGCAGGGCGTGGGAAAGCATGTAGAGCTGCCGCCTGTCGGGATGGTTGCCAGTCCGCACGTAAAAGCCCCCGCGCCAGTTCATCCCAAGATAGTGCGCGGTCCTCGCGAAGGGGACCTCGAAACCTTCGGGAAGTGCGGGGTCCGTGCCGGCTGCCAGCAGCCAAACGTCCCGACCCGCGAGCGCGCGGCCTCTACGCAGCGGATCCCGGCCTGACAGAAGGTCACTGAAGCGGTCGAAAAAGGTCTTCATGACGCCGCTCATCGCGTACCAGTAAACCGGCGTCGCGAAGACCAGCGAGCGATGTGCGATCATGAGATCGGCGACCTCGTCGAGATCGTCATGCCGCCGTTCGGCTTTGTAGTCGAAGGGCAGGATGGTCTTGGAGCCCAAGTCAACCAATGTCGCTGGGCCGGGAGCCAAGTGGTCCCGGAGCTGTTGGGCCGCTTCGGCGGTGTCGCCGTCTGAGCGGGCCGAGCCGAGCAGTATCAGGATGGACGCGGTTCTGCCGACGGCTGCGCTCAAGCCGCCAGCCCCTCGAACTGCAGGCGGGCCAAACGTGCGTAAAGCCCACCGCGCCCGCTGAGGCTTTCGTGTGTCCCTTCCTCCACGATCTCCCCGTTCTCCATCACCACGATCCGGTCCGCTGCGCGGACCGTGGCCAGCCGGTGGGCGATGACGATTGTGGTGCGTCCGCGCACCAGGCGTTCGACCGACGCTTGGACAAGTCGCTCGGATTCGGCATCAAGGGCGGACGTAGCCTCGTCGAGGAGAAGGAGGGGGGCATTGCGCAGGATCGCGCGGGCGATTGCAATGCGCTGGCGCTGCCCTCCCGAAAGGCGCGCTCCGCCTTCTCCCATGAAGGTGTCCAGCCCTTCGGGAAGCTTGCGCAGGAACTCCGCGGCATTGGCGGCCTCCGCCGCTGCCCAGAGCGCATCGTCATCTGCGTCCCACCTGCCGTAGCGCAGGTTGTCGCGCGCCGAAGCTGCAAAGATCACCGTCTCTTGTGGGACCATCGCGATGCGCTCGCGGATGTCCGCGGGATCTGCTTCTTTGAGGTCGACACCGTCCAGACGGACGATGCCGTTATCGGGATCGTAGAAGCGCTGCGCCAGCTGGAAAAGCGTGGACTTGCCCGCGCCGGAGGGGCCAACCACCGCGAGCGTTTCGCCCGGCCGCACGAGCAGCGAGAACTCCTTGAGCGCGGCCACTTC
>JALYNE010000369.1 GCA_030773375.1 Pseudomonadota bacterium | reverse complement strand
GGTAGGCAGTAAGCCAGTTGCGGTCGCTGGCGGCGCCGCGCGCCATTGCCAGCAGCGTTTCGAACCATCTTTCGGCATTGTGCGGCCGAGCGGTGAGGGTGCGTGGCTGCGCAAGAAGCGCGCGGGCGGCCGCGCTCTGCTGGCCACTGCGAAGCCAGTTGGCGCGGTCCATGATCACGCCGGCCTCGCTGCTTGCGGACGCTCCGATCAGGCCCAGCCGCATCGCGGCGTCGGGCGCATCGGTCTGAAGCGCGAGCCTCGCCTCGTAGACCGAGCGACGGGCAGGAGACGCGAGCGGCAGCATCCGCTGCGCGCTTTGCGTATCACGATTGTCGAGCAACGCCTCCATGCGACGATCGTGATCCTGCTGCGCCAGGGAGGCGCCGAAAAGGCTCAGCAGTCGTTCTTCGTCCGTTCGTGGCAGCACGCCGCCATGCCAGGCGCGGCGAGCAGCTTCCCTGCCTTCGGCGATGTTTCCTTCGGCGATGAGCGCGAAGGCGTGCCGCGCATGTCCAGGGTTGGTGAGCGGGGGGAGGCTGCGGAAGTAAGCGACCACTTCACCAGGCCGGCTCGTGTCGGGGTTGATCGCTCGCTCGGCCGAGCGGCGCATGGCGGCCTCACCCGGCCAGCCCCGATGGCTGGTAAGAAAGGATGCGTAAGAGGAGAAGGGCAGCCCGTCCGATTGCCTGAGGCTGCGCCACCGCTCGATGGCCGAGCCGATGCGAGACGGCAGCACCGGCGCCGGCGGTGGCGTGTAGCTCCGGGGCTGGGGATATTGGGCGATCTGCGCCCCACCGATCGCGTCCACCCCCGGCTGCGATGCGGCGGTGGCGCCGACGGCTGCCGCAGAGGCGAGAAGCAGAGCAAGTGTCACAGCTTTCTTATGCATGCTGGACATGATGCGGCCCCCCTCCTTATCAGGCGCTGAATGACTGAGCGCCGGCCTCAGCTCTATGCTCGGTTTTGCGTCTCAAGTGAAGGAGATAAGCATGTTTCGCGGGTCGCTCCCCGCCTTGGTGACGCCGTTTTGCGATGACCTGATCGATGAGGATGCATTTCGCGACCTGGTCGAGTGGCAGATCGCGGAGGGAAGCCATGGTCTGGTGCCGGTCGGCACCACCGGGGAATCCGCGACCCTCGACGCGGCGGAGCATTATCGCGTCGTGGAGCTGTGCGTCGACCAAGCCGCAGGGAGGGTTCCGGTGATCGCCGGCTGCGGCTCGAACAGCACCTCGGTTGCCAGGCAGAACATCAAGGCCGCCGAAGAAAGGGGCGCCGACGCGGCGCTCGTCGTACTCCCTTACTATAATAAACCCAGCCAGGAGGGGCTTTATGCCCATTGGGTGGAACTTGCCGAGACCACGTCGCTCCCCATCATCGTCTACAATGTGCCTTCGCGAACCGTTACCGACGTCCGCGTTGAGACGCTGGCGCGCATTTCGAAGCTCCCGAACGTCGTTGGCATCAAGGATGCCAGCGGCCAGCTTGCCCGCGTGACCGCCCAGCGGCTCGCCTGCGGCGAGGATTTCATCCAGCTTTCCGGCAATGACGATATGACGCTCGGTTTCATGGCGATGGGCGGTGTCGGCGCGATTTCCGTCACGGCCAACGTTGCACCCCGGCTTTGCGCCGATTTTCAGAATGCCTGCCTTTCGGGCGACTGGCAGACGGCGCTTAAGCTCCAGGATCGGCTGTTTCCGCTCCACGCGGCCATGTTCTCGGACGCCTCGCCCGGCCCGGTCAAATATGCCCTGTCGCGCGTGCGGCCCGGGTTCCCGACCGCGGTGCGCCTGCCCATGGTGGAGCCATCGGAGACAAGCCGCAGGGCCGTCGACGCCGCCCTGGACCATGCGGGGCTGTTACGATGAACTGGCTACCCAGACATCCGCCGCGAGCCGAGCTCCACTGATGTCTCGCCCGCAGCACGCCTCATTCGACAAGAAGAAGGTCGTCGCCGAGAACCGGCGCGCCCGTTACGACTACGCCGTCGAGGATCGGTTCGAGGCTGGTATCGCGCTCACCGGCACCGAGGTGAAGTCGCTTCGTTTTGGCGAGGGCTCGATTGCCGAAAGCTACGCCGAGGTGAAGGACGGAGAAGTCTGGCTGATCAACTCGAACATCCCCGAATTCAGCCACGGCAATCGGTATAATCATGAGCCGAAGCGTCCGCGCAAGCTCCTTTTGCACGAACGCGAGATCAACAAGATGTTCGGTGCGGTGGCGCGACAGGGGATGACGCTTGTCCCGCTCTCCGTTTACTTCAACAGCCGGGGCCGTGCCAAGATCGAGCTCGCCATCGCCCGCGGCAGGAAGGCGCACGACAAGCGCGAGCACGAGCGCGAAAAAGACTGGAAGAAAGAGCAGGGCCGACTGCTGCGCCAACATGGTTGAGCGGCCCAATGGTTGAACCGATCCGGCGCTGGCTCGCGAGAAACGCGCCCAAGCGCGAGGACATGCTCCACAATCGCTGGCTCCGACCATTCGCGAAGCGAGCAGAGCTGTGGCGGTTTACCCGGCGCTCGGTCCCGCGCGGTGTCGCAATCGGCCTGTTGGTGGGGATCTTCCTGATGGTTCCCGGGCTTCAAATTGTTGGCGCTGCATTGCTGTGCGTGCCGTTGCGCGGGAATATCCCGATCGCGGCTGCGATGACGTTTCTCAGCAATCCCGCCACAACGCCCTTCATCCTCTTCATGTCGATCCTGATCGGCAACCGGCTCGGCTTTCGGGCAGATTTGAGCGCATTTTACGATCTTTACGGACGGCACGCCGGTGCCGGCGAATGGGCGAGGTGGCTCGCCTCCGACGCGGCCCCGGCGCTGGTCTCCGGGCTTTTGATCATTGCATCGGCCGCGGCGGCGATCGGCTACGTGGTCTCGCTGTTCGCCTGGCGCTGGTGGACAGGTCACAAGTGGAAGCGACGAAGCCTTTTCGACCGCGCCGCTTGACGAGCGAGAGAGCGGCAGGACATGAGGGCTCTTCATGGCCCACAGCGCGTCGCTTGATCCGCCCCCCCAAAGTCCAAGCGGCTGGCTCCTCGCCTCCGTGCTCGCGGCGGCGGCGTTCTCAGCGGGGCTGCTCCTGTGGGCGATCGGCGACCCCGCCTTTTCCGCCTCTTTCCTGGCAGGCCTGATCGGCCTTGGCGCGATCCTTTTCCTCGGCTCGCAGGCCGGATCGCGCAATGTTGCCGAGCAAAGGCAACCGGCTATGGACGTGGCGCTCCTGCGTGCGGCGCTCGATAGTTCCGTCGCCGCCGTCGCCATCACGGATGCCGACGGCACGATGATTGCCGCCAATGCTGCTTATGCCGACGGGCTCGGCGGCCAGCAGGGTCCTGCGTCGCTCGCGCCTGCTGCGGCGGCCGAGGCCCGGCGTAATGGCCGCGCATCCATCGACGCCGTCCGCGTCAACGGCCTCTCCCTCAGCCTCACGGTGGAAGTGGCCGGGACGCACCTCGTTTGGAAGTTCACCCGCTCCGATGAAGTCGACCTCCTGCACGAGGCGCAGCGGCTCATCGGCGGTGATGCCGGCCGGAGGCTTGGGGAAGCTGGGGTGATGGCGGCGATCGCCGACAGTCGCGGCAACATTCTCTCGGCGAACCGCGCCTTCGTTGCGC
>JALYNE010000368.1 GCA_030773375.1 Pseudomonadota bacterium | reverse complement strand
CTTCGTGTTTCTGCTCAATTCAGTTGTTCACGCAATTATGCGAGCTTCGCCTTGACCTCTTCGGCAACGTTCGCCGGCACTTCCTCGTAATGAGAGAACTGCATGGTGTACTGAGCGCGGCCCTGCGTGAAGGAACGCAGCTCATTAACGTAGCCGAACATATTGGCAAGCGGCACCATCGCTTCGACGACCTGTGCATTGCCCCGGCTGTCCGTTCCCTGGATCTGGCCGCGCCGGCTGTTGAGGTCGCCGATCACGTCACCGAGATAATCTTCGGGAGTAACCACCTCGACCCGCATGATCGGCTCGAGGAGTTTGATGCCGGCTTTCTGGGCGGCTTCACGCATGGCGCCGCGGCCGGTGATCTCGAAGGCGAGCGCCGAAGAGTCGACGTCGTGATAGGCGCCGTCGTAAACCGTCGCCGTGAAGTCGATGATCGGGAAGCCGATCAGCGATCCGGTTGCGGCGATTTCGCGAATACCCTTCTCGACCGACGGGATATATTCCTTCGGGATGTTCCCACCCTTGACCTCGTCTTTGAAAACGACGCCCTGACCGCGCTCGCCCGGCTCAACGGTGAACTTGATACGGCCGAACTGGCCGGAACCACCCGACTGCTTCTTGTGGGTGTAATCCACGTCCACTTTCTTGGCCAAGCTCTCACGATACGCCACCTGCGGCGCGCCGACATTCGCTTCGACCTTGAACTCGCGCTTCATGCGATCGACCAGGATCTCGAGGTGGAGCTCGCCCATCCCTTTGATGATCGTCTGACCCGATTCGTGGTCGCTCGTGACGCGGAAGGACGGATCCTCCTGGGCGAGACGATTGAGCGCGATGCCCATCTTCTCCTGGTCGGCTTTGGTCCTCGGCTCCACGGCCACCTCGATGACCGGCTCCGGGAATTCCATCCGCTCGAGGATGATCGGGGCATTCGACGCGCACAACGTGTCGCCGGTGGTGGTGTCCTTGAGGCCGGCGAGCGCGACGATGTCGCCCGCATAAGCGATGTCGATGTCCTCGCGGCTATTGGCATGCATGAGAAGCATGCGGCCGATCTTTTCCTTCTTGTCCTTCACGGAATTCATGACGGTGCTCTTCTCGAGCTTGCCCGAGTAGATGCGGGCGAAGGTCAGCGACCCGACGAATGGATCGTTCATGATTTTGAAGGCGAGCGCCGAGAATGGCGCATCGTCAGCGGCGGGGCGGGTGTCGACATCCTCGGTGCCGGGCTTCAGGCCCTCGACCGGCGGAATGTCGAGCGGGCTCGGCAGATAGTCGACCACCGCGTCGAGGAGCGGCTGGACACCCTTGTTCTTGAACGCGGAGCCACACAGCACCGGCACGAACGAGAAGTTCAGCGTGCCTTTGCGGATCAGCGCCTTCAACGTCGCCGTGTCGGGCTCCTCGCCTTCCAGATAGGCGGTCATGATGTCGTCGTCCTGCTCGACCGCCATTTCGATGAGCTCGCTGCGGGCAGCGGCTGCCATGTCGGCGAGGTCCTCGGGGATATCCTGATATTCGAACTTCGCGCCGAGCGATTCTTCGAGCCAGATGATCGCCCGATTCTCAACCAGGTCGACGAGCCCCTTGAAGGAGCTCTCGATGCCGATCGGGAGATAGAGAACGGCGGGGCGCGCGCCGAGGCGCTCCTTGATCATGCCGACGCACATCTCGAAGTTCGCGCCGGTGCGATCCAGCTTGTTGACGAAGCACATGCGCGGCACGCGGTACTTCTCGGCCTGGCGCCAGACCGTTTCGGACTGGGGCTCGACGCCCGCAACCCCATCAAAGCAGGCGACCGCGCCGTCAAGCACGCGCAGCGAGCGCTCCACCTCGATGGTGAAATCGACGTGGCCGGGCGTGTCGATGATGTTGATCCGGTGATCGTTCCAGAAGCAGGTCGTGGCGGCCGACGTGATCGTGATCCCGCGCTCCTGCTCCTGCTCCATCCAATCCATGGTGGCCGTGCCTTCATGGACCTCGCCGATCTTGTAGGACTTGCCGGTATAATAAAGGATGCGCTCGGTGGTCGTCGTCTTGCCGGCGTCGATGTGCGCCATGATGCCGATATTGCGATAACGATCGAGCGGATGGCTGCGGGCCATGATGTCTTAACTCCAATGCCGGGAGCAGGCCGCATTGGCCCGCTGCCGGCGATATAGGGATTAACCGAGACTTTTAAACACGTTCCGCCGTTACCAGCGGTAATGCGAGAAGGCGCGATTGGCTTCCGCCATGCGGTGCGTGTCCTCTCGCTTCTTGACTGCATTGCCGCGATTGTTGGCAGCATCCATGAGCTCGCCCGAAAGCCGAGCGGACATGGTATTCTCCGAGCGTGATCGCGCTGCCGTGATGAGCCAGCGAATCGCCAGCGCCTGCGCGCGCTCCGGACGGACCTCGACCGGCACCTGATAGGTCGCACCGCCGACGCGGCGGCTGCGGACTTCAATGCCAGGGCTCACATTCGTCAAGGCATCGTGGAACACGCCGAGCGGGTCGCGCTTTGCGCGCGTCTCGATCGTGTCGAAGGCGCCGTAGACGATGCCTTCGGCGACGGACTTCTTGCCGTCCAGCATGACGCTGTTCATGAATTTGGTAAGGACCACGTCCCCGAAACGGGGATCGGGCAGCACTTCGCGCTTCTCGGGGCGACGACGACGAGACATGTCTTTATTCCCTTATTTCGGGCGCTTGGCGCCGTATTTGGAACGGCTCTGCCTGCGGTCCTTGACACCTTGAGTGTCGAGGACGCCGCGCAGGACGTGGTAACGGACGCCGGGCAAGTCGCGAACGCGGCCGCCGCGGATCAGAACCACAGAGTGCTCCTGGAGGTTGTGGCCTTCGCCGGGAATATAGCTGATGACTTCGCGCTGGTTCGTCAGGCGGACCTTGGCCACCTTGCGAAGCGCCGAGTTCGGCTTCTTGGGGGTCGTGGTATAGACACGGGTGCAGACGCCGCGCTTCTGCGGGTTCTGCTCCATTGCAGGGACCTTGGACTTGGCCTTCTGCGGTTCGCGACCCTTGCGGATCAGCTGGTTGATCGTCGGCATGAAGCCCTTCACTTCCTTAAGTTACTTTGCTGCACGCGAAATGCACGAAAGCCCCGGCGGCCTAATTGGCCCCCCAGGCCTTCGCGAACGCGCAGCAATGTTCAAGCTCTTGGCGCCCTCGGGACAGCGTCTGGTCTGAACAACCACCACCAGCCCGGGCGAGGCGGCCTATAACCGCGTCTCCGATTCCGGTCAACGGGCGAAGTTGTGAAGAGCGGCCCAGCCGCTAGCGCCGACGCTTACTCGGTCGAGCGGCCGTCGAAGTGGTCGTTCTCGTGGTCGCGCTCGGCCTGCGCCTTGTCCTGGTGGATGGTGCCGTCCTTGTGCTCGGGGGGACTGTAGAGTGTGTAGAGCCTCAGCGGCTCGTCGCCACTGTTGACGACGTTGTGGCGTGCTCCTGCGGGCACGATCGCGGCAAAGTCGTCCTCGATCGGATTGGCGAGGCCATCGATATAGATCGTGCCGCGTCCTTCCTCGACGCGGAAGAACTGATCGATATCCTCGTGGACCTCCTCGCCGATCTCATCGCCCGGCTGGAGCGTCATCAGCACGAGCTGAAGATTTCTGCCGGTATAAAGGA
>JALYNE010000367.1 GCA_030773375.1 Pseudomonadota bacterium | reverse complement strand
TCTCAGGGCGTCAGTGGCGAACACGCGCGCCTCCGCCGGGGCGGCGCGGTCAGACGTAGCGGCGATCCGGGCGCAAGCGAGTGCTACACGCAGCAGTGCCAAGGCGGCTGCCGAGCAGGCGCGGGCTATTCGCCAGACCGTGAAAGCGGCTCGGCCGGGCCGCGGGGGCTGATCGGCACATTTTTGACTGGACTGAGACGTGGCGATCAGCATTAGCGGATCGCCACATTTTGTGTGAGAGGGTGAGTAATGCGTCTGGTGGTGCTTGCCGGGGTTGGAGCGGCGATTGCGGTGATGGCCAGTCCGGCCTCGGCTCAGCAAACGTCCCGGCTCGAGAAGAAGGTCGACCCCTTCGCAGTCTCCTTCTCCACCGGCCTCGACTATTCAAGCGGCGGTTACGGGGCCGCTGAAAAAACGGACATCCTGGTGGTTCCATTCAGCCTCAGGGCAACCACCGGCAATGTCGCGTTCACCGCAACCCTGCCCTATATACGGATCGATGGCCCGGGCGGAGTTGTGGTCGGCCCCGGCGGCGAGCCGCTGCCCGGTGTTCCGAGCACAAGCGGCACGCGGAACGGCCTCGGCGATCTCAGCCTTGGGGCAACCTACACGATTCCGGCTGAAACTTTTGGCGGCTTCGAGCTCGGTCTCGGCGGGCGCGTGAAGCTTCCCACCTCTTCGCAGCGCAAGGGGCTGAGCACCGGCGAGACCGACTTCAGCTTTTCGGCAGACCTCTCCTATACGGCAGGCGCGGTGACCCCGTTCGTGAACCTCGGCTACCGATTCCTCGGCGATCCGGAGGCGATCAACCTCAGGAACGGGCCCACGGCGTCGGTTGGAGCAAGCGTGCTTCTCGGCGGCTCTTCCGTTCTGATTGCCTCCTACGACTACGCTCGGGCGAGCAGCAACCTTGCCGAAGATTCGCACGAGCTGTTCGGCGGCATCAGCGCTCCGCTTTCCTCACGCCTCAACCTCACCGGCTATGGAATATTGGGATTGAGCGAGGGCAGCCCGGACGTGGGCGTGGGGCTGCTCCTTACCGCGCGCATCTTCTGAGCCGGTCCAAGGCTTGGCAGCGCGTGATGCCCGCGGCCGTAGGGGCTCCCAGCAGCTACTCCGCCCTGTTGCAGGCGCCCTCCGAGTGGAGCCCGTGCGAAGCGGCAGCGAGCGGGCAAGCGCGACCTTCTTCGTGACATGATCTCTGCGTTGGACGGGCGCTGAGGCTTCTCCCGATTCGACCGCGTCCGTCTCTCGATCGTTGCGCCAGCAAATAAACGGCATCTGCCACTGCGGAATCGAGTATCAGTGGCGCGATGTCACGAGCTTCTGTCCGGTCCCGCCCGTCCGCTCTTGTGCGTCTGACCGCAATTGCGGCGATGATTGGCGGCGGGTCGGCAGCGCCAGTCCGCGGTCAAACCGGGAGCACAGGGTGCGTGGCGCTCGCTGCGGAACGGGCGCAGCTCGAGGCGGAGGGGACAGCGATCAAGGGCACCATCTCCGACCTTGCTTTCGGCCAGACGCCGAAGCGCAATAGGCGAGCCAAGGCAGGAGATGTCGGGCAGGTTGTTCTTGGAACGGCGGCTTCTGTCCTCCTCCCGTTCGGCGTGGGCGCCGCTGTGAATCTCGGCGTCTCCGCCGCTCGGAGGTCGGGACAGAAGCGGGACAAGCCCCGCGACGGGCTCTCCGTTGCCTCAGCTCCGGACGTGCCTGCGCTCATCGCCCGGGAGGGGGTGATCAATCAGCGGCTCGCCGAGATCGAGGCTGAACGGTGCGTGCCCTGAAATGGCCGGGATGATCGGCCGGTTCTTCGCGTCAGCGGCGGAGCCAGCCGATCAGCTCCTGGAAGGAAATGACGTGGTTGAAGGCGATCCCACAAAGGCCATCTTCATACCAGCGGACGACGCCCTGGATGGGGCGGAAGCGGTCAAGCGTAAGCACGACCTCCTCGCCTTCTTCGAACGGACAGTCCGTCTCGATCTTCACCCCGCCCTGGGAGATGTCGCGCGTGCTGACGCCGTAGACGTGCGCACCAAGGCGGAGGGTGGCCAGGCGATCGACTTCGACCCGTGGCAGGCGAGGCCGCCAACCGTTTTGAAGCGTTTGGCTGGACAGGAGCTCTTCGACGTCCACAGGTGCATCGAAGGCAATGCCGGCGTTGGATCCGTCGGTCCAGACCACCTTTCCGGCAATGCGCTGATTGGACTTCAGCTCGACCGCGACGGGATCACCTGCCGTCAACGTGGAATAAACGTGGGCCTTGACGCCGCCCGCTGAAATGTTTCGGATGAGACAGAGCTCGCAGCCGTCGTCTCTGACCAGCGTTGCGACGCGAAGGATCGTCATGTGGCGTCGCTGCTGGCGCCGGTTCGGCTGCTGGGGCGCCTCGCTTGAAAAGGAGAATGTGGTCTCCTCGACAGCTTCCATCGGTATCACTCTTCCCCGCAGCCGGCATGGCCGCTCCCACAATCACCCTAGGGCTGGGGAAGTTTAAGAACCGTTTAGCCGCGGGAAGTTCGCGAGTCCCGCGTTGGGACCGGCCCGTTCCACTTGGGGACTTCACAGCTTCCTTACCATTTTTCATTATCCCAGCGGGCTCATGAACGCCGAAACCAAATTCGAAGCGGACCTCCGCTACGACCCGCGGCCCAAGTCCGCGGTGAGCACCGGCGTCGGCATGGTTGGCCTCGTCGGTCTTTTCCTGTGGTTTGCCCTCTCCCGCGCTTACGGCATCGAAGGGCCGCTTGCAGCGCTTTCGGCACTCCTCGCCTGCGGCATTCCGATGGTTGCGTGGTCGCTGATCGTTGACAAGGTTCACCGGAGCCCGACCACTGGGATCGACTGGGATTCGCCGCCGCGGCCGCTGAGCGCAACGCTCGACATCAGCATCGCCAAGATTGCCGGCCTCTGGGTCACGTGGGCGGCGATCGGCTGCCTTTACTGCATCGGGCGCTGGTACTGGGACGGCCAGTACCTCTTTGCCATGTACGTGCTCGGATTCGCTTCGGTGCCGCTGCTCGTCCTATCAGTCCCGTATGTGCTTTGGCTGGACCGGCGCTTGAAGGAGCCGCGCGACGGCGCTTGGCATTTCGGCCAACTGATTGCCGGCAAAACCGAGCGCGCCGACCGCGAGGTCCTCTACGAACATTTTCGCTCCTGGGCGGTGAAGGGCTTCTTCCTGGCCTTCATGATCTCGATCGTCCCCGGCAACTGGGCGGATACGATCCGAGCCCCTGCTGCCGAGATCGCGAGCCACCCTGTCAGTCTCGCCCGCTGGCTGATCGGTGCAATGTTCACGGTCGACGTCTGCTTTGCGACGGTGGGTTACGTGCTGACGATGAAGCCGCTGGACGCGCATATTCGCTCGGCGAACCCCTATGCTGCAGGCTGGATGGCGGCGCTCATTTGCTATCCGCCGTTCATCCTGATGAACCCTGGCGGTCCGCTGAATTATCACCAAGGAACGTTCGGGGAGAATAGCTGGTCCTACTGGCTCGAGGGGTACCCGCTGCTAACCGCCGCGATCGGCTTCTTCCTGGTCTTGCTGACCGGCATCTACGCCTGGGCAACGGTGGCGTTCGGCATCCGCTTTTCGAACCTGACACACCGCGGCATCCTGACTCACGGGCCCTATGCCTGG
>JALYNE010000366.1 GCA_030773375.1 Pseudomonadota bacterium | reverse complement strand
TACCTCGTCAACCTGATCGGCATCCGCAACGTCGTGCTCGCCATCAACAAGATGGACCTGGTCGGCTACGATCAAGCCGTCTTCGATCGGATCGTCGCCGATTATGGCGCCTTTGCGCAGGAGGCCGGCATCGAGGCGTTCACCGCGATCCCGCTCTCCGGGCTCAGCGGCGACAACGTCACCAGCCGTTCGGACGCGATGCCCTGGTATGACGGGCCGGCGCTGCTGGATCATCTGGAAAGCGTGCCGGTCGAGGCGCGCTCCCTCGTCGAGGAACCGTTCCGGATGCCGGTTCAGCTGGTGAACCGCCCCAATCAGAACTTCCGCGGTTATGCCGGCACGGTCGCCAGCGGGCGCATCCGCGTCGGCGATGCGGTTGCGGTGCTGCCCGCAGGTAGGCGCTCGACCGTTGCGCGGATCGTGACCTTCGGCAGCGAGCTCCAGGAAGCCTTTGCAGGTCAATCCGTGACGCTCACTTTTGCTGACGAAGTCGATTGTTCGCGCGGCGACATCATCGCTTCCGCGAATGCTCCGCGGGAGCCGGTCAGCAGGCTTGAAGCGACGCTCGTCTGGACGTCTGACGAAGCCATGGTCCCGCACCGCTCCTATTGGCTGAAGATCGGCACCCAGACCTTGTCGGCCAGCGTCAGTGGCATGGGCCCCATCATCGACGTCAACACGATGGAGCAGCGGCGTGGCCTGACGCTTGGGCTCAACGATATCGGCGAGGTCGAGATCGACCTCGATCGCGCAATCGCGGCGGTCCGCTACTCGGAAAACCGCCAGCTCGGCGGCTTCATCCTGATCGACAAGGTGACGCATGCGACCGTCGCCGCCGGAATGGTGCAGGGGTTCAGCCGGGGTGCCGCGAGGTCAGCCGACGAGCAGGGCGGCATCGTCTGGGTAACGGGCGCGGACAAGGCGGCTTACGCGCGCGCCGCACACGAGCGGGTGAAGGCGCTCGGCCGGGCCAGCCTGGTGCTGGACGAGGTGGCCGTGCGCGGGATCGGCAGCGAACCATCCGTTGTCCGGGAGGTTGCCAAGTTGATGAGCGAGGCGGGGGTGCACGTCTTCGTGACGATCGAAGCTCCGGCCGCGGAAGCCCATCCGGGCAAGTGGGTGAACGCGGATCAGGCAGAGCAGGACCGGTTCGAAGAGTGGGTGATTTAAGGCATGACCGCACGGCAATTCTTTCCCGAGGGCGCGCTGACGCTCGAACAATGGCAGCTGATCGAGCAGCTGGGCCGCACGCTTACTCCGGCCCAGGCGCGCTGGATCAGCGGCTATTTCGCGGGCCTTGATGCCGGCCTGATGCGGGCGGGGCTGGCCGGTGATCCGGCTGCGCCTGGAGCTGAGACTTCAGCCGGCACGCAGAGCCGTACCCTCACCATCCTGTACGGTACCGAAACGGGCAACTGCAGGGAGCTTGCAAAGGGCCTCGCCGCGTCAGCGGCCGAACGCGGCCTCTCGCCTGAAGTGTCCGATATGGCAAACTACAAGACGCGCCGCCTGAAGGATGAGCAGGACCTGCTGATCATCGTCAGCACCTATGGCGAGGGCGACCCGCCGCAGCCGTCCGTCGGCTTCTTCGAGTTCGTCGAGGGCAAGCGCGCGCCAAAGCTCGAAGGCGTTCGCTTCGCGGTGCTTGCGCTCGGCGACTCCACCTACGACCTTTATTGCGAAGCCGGAAAGCGCATCGATCGGCGCTTCGAGGAACTTGGTGCGGAGCGCCTCCAGCCCCGGGTCGACTGCGACATCGACTATGACGATCCAGCTGCCGACTGGGGCAGGGCCGTCCTGGACAAGATTGCGGCGGGGGCTGCGGCAAAGGCCACAGCTGTGCCGGTGGGCCGTTCTCCCGCTTTCCCGGCGGCGAAAGCTTATGACAAGCGTAACCCTTTTCCAGCCACAGTGCTCGAGAACCTCACCATCGTCGGGCGCGGCTCCAGCAAGGAAACGCGGCACATCGAGATCGACATCAGCGGATCGGGGATCAGCTACGAGCCCGGCGACGCGCTCGGCATCGCCGCCGAGAACGATTCCGCCATCGTCGATGCTGTTCTCGATGCCACGGGTCTTTTGGGCGACGCCCCGGTGACGCTGAAAGGCGAGGGAACGAGCCTGCGCGAGGCGCTCGCCCGTAAGTTCGAGATCACGCTCGCTACCCCCCGGTTCCTCGACCATTGGGCGAAGCTGAGCGGCGCCGCCGAATTGAAGCTCTATCAGGGCGAGGACCGCGCGGCCGAACGGGCCGTCTTCCTGCACGGCCATCACGTGATCGACATCATCCGGCAGTTCCGCCTGGATGGGCTCGATCCGGAGACCTTTCTCGCGGGCCTCCGCCCGCTTCAGCCGCGGCTCTATTCGATTGCCTCGTGCCTCGCCGCCGCGCCGGACGAAGTGCATATCACCGTCTCGCCGGTTCGCTACGACCTGCACGGGGAGCCGCGCGGCGGCGTCGCCTCTACGCAGCTCGCCGACCGGGTCGAGGCGGGTGCCACGCTCCCCGTTTACGTGCAGCACAATCCGCATTTCCGGCTGCCGGGAGACGATGTGCCCATCATCATGGTGGGGCCAGGAACGGGCATCGCGCCCTTCCGGAGCTTCATGCAGGAGCGCGAAGCGCGGGGGGCGGAAGGCCGCTCCTGGTTGTTCTTCGGCGAGCGCAACTTCCGCAGCGACTTCCTTTATCAGACCGAGTGGCAGGAATATTTGAAGGACGGCGTCCTCACCCGAATGGACGTCGCCTTTTCCCGCGACCGCGGCGGCAGGGTCTATGTGCAAGATCGCATGCGGGAGCGTGCCGCCGATCTCTTTGCCTGGCTGGAAGAAGGCGCCCACTTCTACATCTGCGGCGACGCCACCAACATGGCCCGCGACGTGCACGAGGCGCTGATCGAAATCGTCATGAGCGTGGGTCGCGTCCATCGCGAGTCCGCCGAAGATTATGTCCGCAATCTCCAGGCCGACAACCGTTACCAGCGCGACGTTTACTGAGGAACTGAAGCAATGAACCCGGACCAGGTCGTCGACAGAAGCAAGGACGTCTCACAACCGCTGGATCGCTTGGGGCCCGACGAGCGGCTGAAGGCGGACAGCGACTATCTGCGCGGCACCATCATGGACGCTCTGGTCGATCCGATCACCGGCGCCGTTCCCTACGAAGATAATAAGTTGATGAAATTTCACGGCATCTACCAGCAGGATGACCGTGACATACGCGACGAGCGGCGCCGCCAGAAGCTCGAGCCCGCTTATACGTTCATGGTTCGCGTTCGCCTGCCGGGCGGCGTCTGCACGCCCGAACAATGGCTGAAGGTCGACGAGCTTGCGCGCGCTCACGGCGGGAACACCATCCGGCTTACCACCCGCCAAACCTTCCAGTTCCACTGGATCGTCAAGGAAGACATGCGCGCGACGATCCAGGGATTGAATCAGGTCCTGCTCGACACGATCGCGGCCTGCGGCGACGATGCACGCGGTGTCATGTGCACCGCCGACCCGCGCGATTCCGATCTTCACTCCGAAGTCGCCGCGCTTTCAAAGCAACTCAGCGACCATGTCATCCCGCGGATGCGTGCCTACCACGAAATCTGGCTGGGCAAGGAGCGGATCGCAACCTCCGAACCGGAGGAGCCCTTCTACGGCAA
>JALYNE010000365.1 GCA_030773375.1 Pseudomonadota bacterium | reverse complement strand
GATGGCGGATGCGCGTTGCGCTTGCCGCCTTGCTCTTTTCCGCTCCGGACCTGCTGCTCCTCGACGAGCCTTCCAACCATCTGGATCTCGAGGCGGTGCTCTGGCTCGAAGACTTCCTGAAGAGCTACCGCGCAACCATTGTCGTGGTCAGCCATGAACGCGACTTCCTCAACAATGTCGTGGACCATATCCTGCACCTCGATCGCGGCAAACTGACGCTTTACCCGGGCGGCTTCGATGCATTCGAGCGGCAGCGAGCGGAGCGCCAGGCCCAGCAGGCGGCTGCCCGCGAGAAGCAGAGCGCCCAGCGCGAGAAGCTCCAGGCCTTCGTCGACCGCTGGCGCGCCAAGGCGAGCAAGGCCAAGCAAGCACAAAGCCGGCTGAAGGCGCTCGCCAGAATGACGCCGATTGCGGAGGTCATCGATGACCCGTCGCTCTCGTTCGGCTTCCCCCAGCCGGAGGGCCTGAGGCCGCCGCTGGTGACGCTCGACATGGCTGCGGTGGGTTATGGCGAAACGCCGATCCTCACGCGTCTCAACCTCAGGCTCGATCCGGATGACCGGGTCGCGCTGCTCGGCCGCAACGGCAACGGCAAGACCACGCTCGCGCGTCTTCTGGCGGCGCAGCTCCCGCCCATGGAGGGCGGCGTGTCGATGAGCTCGAAACTGAAGGTCGGCTATTTCACGCAATACCAGGTCGAGGAACTCGACGGCGGCGACACGCCCTTCCAGCACATGGCGAGGCTGATGAAGGGTGCGACGCCCTCCGCCGTCCGTTCGCAGCTCGGCCGCTTCGGTTTTTCGGGCGACAAGGCGATGACGGAAGTCCGCAAGCTTTCCGGGGGCGAGCGGGCCCGCCTCGCGCTGGCGCTCATCACGCGCGACGCGCCGCACCTCCTGATCCTCGATGAGCCGACCAACCACCTCGACGTCGACGCGCGCGAAGCGCTGGTCCAGGCGCTCAACGACTATTCCGGAGCGGTTGTGATGGTCTCGCACGACCGGCACATGCTGGAGCTCATCGCCGACAGGCTGGTGCTGGTCGACGGCGGCACTGCGCGCGAGTTCGACGGCTCGCTCGATGATTATACCGCGCTCGTACTGGCGCGCGATCCCGGGTCAGCGAAGGCGCAGCCCAAGGGGAGCCGCAAGGACGAGCGGCGTCTGGCAGCGGCTGTGCGGGAGAAGGGCCACGCGCTACGGTCGCGCGCCAAGGCGGCCGAGGCCGAGATGGCGCGACTGTCTTCGCTCCGCAGCGCGATCGACCGCGCCATGTTCGATCCTGAAGGCGCGGCAAAGGATCTCGTGAAGCTGACCATGACCGAGTTGCTGAAGCGCCGGGCCGAGGTGGAGCGGCAGCTCGAAGCTGCCGAAGCGCAGTGGCTGGAGGCGAGCGAGGCGCTGGAGCTGCTGGCGGCTTAGAGCCTGTCGGATGCCGTGGACGCGCTACCGGCTTCATACAAGCCCTGAAACCGGCTCAGAAGGGTATCGGCGCGACCTCAAGGATCTCGATCGCGTCTGCCTCGCCGGCGAAATCGACATGCTCGCCCGCCCACGCCCCGATGAGGACACGGGCCATTGGTGCGGAGAACGAGATGCGGCCGCTCGCAGGATCCGCCTCGTCGTCGCCAACGATGTCGATGGTTCGAGCGGCGCCGCGGTGGCGGAAGGTGACGCGCGAACCGAAAGCCACCTCGTCCTGTGGCGGTGCGGGCGCGATCTGGGCGGTGGCCAGCCGAGTGCGCCAATAGCGAAGGTCGCGCTTCGCCGCCTCCAGCCGCGCCTCGTCGCGCTCCGTACCTGCTTGTCCTTCCAGCTCTGCAACCCGCGCCTCGATCTGCGCAAGTCCGCTGCGCGTCACCAGGTTCGGCCCAGGCGGTATCGGCAGCTCGAACCGCGGCTCCTTGTGCTCCTCATCGCTTTCGCGGCGAAATGCTACGCTCAATCCTTTATCCTCACGTGATCAGAAACGCCGCGCACGCTGCGTTCGTTGCGCGGACCCGGCGCGGGCACAGCTGGCCCCCGGACGTGCACATGAATAGAGGGTCGCGTGATGATCCGCAAAAATCTTCGCACGCAGCCATGATCCCAAGGCAAGTTCTGGGCACGGCAGAGATGCCGGACGGCGGGGGTGAACTTCGGCTGGTTCAGCGCGGCTCGGAATTGTCGATCATGCTGGGCAGCACCGAACTCATGAACAGCCGCCTCAGTGGCTCCGAGGAAGCACTGGCGACCTTGGCTTGTGAACGGATTGCGGCCCGGCTCAAACCCAACATGCTGATTGGCGGTTTGGGCATGGGTTTCACCCTGCGCGCCGCACTTGCCGCACTGGGTAAGGAATCGACAGTGACCGTGGCTGAGCTTGTTCCCGCCGTCGTCGCCTGGGCTCGTGGGCCGATGGCGCACCTTTTCGGCGATAGCCTCACGGACCCCCGTGTCAGCATCATCGAGGCCGATGTCGGGACGCTGATCGGTTCCGCGCGATCCGCGTATGACGCAATCCTTCTGGATGTCGACAACGGTCCCGAGGGGCTGACCCGAAAGGCCAACGATCGCCTTTACGACATGAAGGGCCTTGCGGGCGCCAAGGCGGCGCTGCGCCCAGGAGGGGTGCTCGCCCTGTGGTCGTCGGGCCCGGATCGGGGCTTCACCAAGCGGCTCATGCGCGCCGGTTTCCGCGTCGACGAGCTTGTGGTGCGCGCGAATGGGAGCCGGCGCGGCGCCCGGCACGTGATCTGGCTCGCTGGCGCCTGATCGCTAGAGTGCTTTCAAGTCAGGTGATGGGGTGGACGCCCCCCCGACGGCATCTATGTGCCAATGTGGAGTGTCAAACTACCACTTGAGGAGGCGTCCATGGGTGAAGTTACTACAATCGGGCTGGATCTGGCAAAGCAGGTTTTTCAGGTTCACGGTGTTGATGGGGCTGGCATTGCGCTGTTCAAGAAGCGGCTCACCCGGTCAAAGGTGATCAGCTTCTTCGCATCCCAGGCCCGGTGCCTGGTAGCGATGGAGGCATGCGGCAGCGCGCATTACTGGGCACGCGAGATCCAGAAGCTCGGCCACACGGTCCGTCTGATCGCACCGAGCTATGTGAAGCCATTCGTGAAGCGACAGAAGAATGATGCGGCCGATGCCGAGGATTGATGTGGCGCGGCTTCCCCCGGAAGCCGCTCTGGATCCACATCAATTTGCGAGGCGGCGCAGCGTCCGAGCATGCGTTTCGTGCCGGTGAAAAGTGAGGAGAACCAAGCAAGCGCGGCTATCTTCCGCGCTCGTGATCTGCTGGTCCGGCAACGCACGCAGATCGTCAACTCCCTGCGTGGCCAGCTGGCGGAGTTCGGATGGGTGGCGCCCAAGGGGTTGGGGCATGTGGCCGGTCTCATCGCCGGCCTTGAGGATCCAGTTTTTCCGCTGCCGCAGGGCGCGCGGAGTGCGTTGATGGTGCTGATCGACAGCCTTCGGGATCTCGAGCGACGGATCGACGAGCTTGAGCGCGAGATCGCCCAGCGCGTGAGAGAGGATGAGACGGGGCGGCGGCTGATGACGATTCCGGGTGTTGGATCAATCAATGCCGCCGCGCTGCTTGCTTTGGCGCCGCCGCCGGAGACCTTCCGGAAGGGCCGCGACTTCGCCGCCTGGTTGGGTCTGACACCGCTCCAGAGATCGACC
>JALYNE010000364.1 GCA_030773375.1 Pseudomonadota bacterium | reverse complement strand
AGTGGACGCGCCTTAGAGAGCGACGTTCTTCACGCGCTCGGCGGCAACCGCATAACGGCTGGTGATCGGCTCGGCGACTTCGCCGGCGAGCTTGATCACGGCTTCGCTGACCTTCGAGCTCTCGGCAACGGCGTTGTCGAAAGCGGAACGGGCAAAGTCGCTCTGGAGGCGGAACAGGTCAGCCGGCGAACGCACTTCGGAAAAGCTGCGGAAGGTCGCCGAAGCCTGCTCGAAGCTGCGACGGCTATATTCGGCAACTTCCTGGCCGAGCTGCTCGACCCCGCGAGCGGCGACGCGCGACGAAGCGACGATCGCTTCAACGTTACCGCGGGTGAGGTCGCTCAGCTCTTCAACGAGACGGGCGCTGCGCTGCATGGCATCGCGGCTGCGCTCGTTGATGTCGCCGAAGGCGGCCTGAAAGCGGTCGGCCGCGACGCGCTGAGTTTCTTGGGCCTGGTTGATGGTTTCGTTGGTCATTGTCTGGGTTCCCTCGTTCATGGTGTTTGCGATGGTTTCACTGGCTTGGATGGTCTCATGGACCTGCTCGGCAGCAGCCGGAGCGGCCTCAGTCACAGCCGGGGCAATCCGCTGCGCGGGTTGCGTTTCGGCTGTTTCGGGGGCACCGGCCACAGTCAGCAGAAGCGGCGTCTCGGGCTTGGGCAGACGCCGGACAGCCCGCCGAGCCGGTTTAACTGCGGCGACTTCAACCGTGCTTGCCGCTTCGGCGGCGAGCATTTCCGCCGCCGGTTTGGCAGCGGCCCTGCGCCGCTTCGGCCCGGCAGCGTCCGTGGCTGCGGGCTTGGGTGCGTCTGGCTTTGCTCTCCGGTTGGCCATGAGTAACCTCTCATCTGAATGCTGCAGTGCAACATATAGACGGGCAGCAACCCGGATTCAAGCGATTTTTGTGCACTGCAGCAAAAAAACGCAGTGCCGGTGAAAATCTCCCCCGCCGACGCTGGCGGGGAAGAGAGCTTAGGCCTTCACATAGCTGCCCGGCGCATCTTCGATCGCCTTGAGCTTGCCCTTCCCCGGGATGCGCGCTCCCTTCGCGGGCACCTTGCCGTCCGACTTCTTGTCGATCCAGTCGAGCCAGTCCGGCCACCAGCTGCCCTTGGTCTCTTTCGCGCCGGCTATGAATTCCTCGAGCGTGGCGACCTTCGCCTCGTTGGTCCAATATTGATATTTCTGCGCTTCGGGCGGATTGACGACGCCGGCGATATGGCCGGAGCCTGCCAGCACGAAACGCACCGGGCCCTGAAAATGGCGTGTGATTTTCCAGACGCTGGCGGCCGGCGCGATATGATCTTCGCGCCCCGCCTGCACATAAGTGGGGGTTTTCACCTTTGAGAGGTCGATCGGAGTGCCGGCGATGCTGATCCCCCCGGGCTGCACGAGCTTGTTGCCGCGATAAAGGTCGCGAAGATAGGCTTGATGCCACTTGGCGGGCAGGTTGGTCGTATGGCCGTTCCAGTGGAGGAGGTCGAACGGGGCGTAATCCTCGCCCAGCAGATAATTGTTGGTGACGTAATTCCAGATGAGGTCGCGCCCGCGCAGCATGTTGAACGTGGCTGCCATGTACCGGCCGTCCATATAGCCCTTGCCTGAGAACTGCTGGATGAGCTGCATCTGGTCGTCGCTGAGGAACAGGTTGAGGTCGCCCGCTTCGGAAAAGTCCACTTGTGCCGTGAAGAAGGTCGCGCTTGCGACCTTGTCGGCTTCGTCCCGCGCTTCCAGAAGCGCGAGGCTCGCGGCGAGCGTGGTTCCGGCAACGCAATAGCCGATCAGGTGTACGTCATCCACCTTGAGAAGCTCGCGTACCGTGTCGATCGAGTCGATCTGCGCCTGGACGTAATCGTCCATGGTCGTCTCCGCGAGCGTCTCATCGGCCGACTTCCAGGAGACCACGAACACGGTAAGTCCCTGCGCCACCGCCCAGCGAATGAAGCTCTTCTTTTCGTTGAGATCCAGAATGTAAAAGCGGTTGATCCAGGGCGGAAAAATGATGAGTGGCGTCTCGTAAACCTCCTCCGTGGTCGGGCTGTATTGGATCAGCTGGTAAAGCGGCGTCTGCTTGATGACCTTTCCCGGCGTGATCGCGATGTTCCGGCCGACCTCGAATGCATTGGGGTCGGTGTGCGTCAGCTGACCCTTTTCAATGTCGCGGAGCATGTTCTCCAGACCCTTGAGCAGGCTCTCGCCGCGAGTCTCGATCGCGCGCTGCAACACCTTGGGGTTGGTGAGGGCGAAATTAGACGGGCTCATTGCGTCCACGAAGGCGCGTGTCGCAAAGCGCAGTCGCTCGCGCTCCTTGTCGTCGATGCCGTCAAGCGCCTCGACTGAGCCGAGCAGCCGGTCCGAAATCAAGACGTAGCTTTGGCGGATCATGTCGAACAGTGGATTGTCGCGCCATTCGGGCGAGTTGAAGCGCTTGTCCTTGTCCGCCTTCTCCTGCACCTCGCCCTTGGGGCCCTGCCCGCCGCCGAGGGCGCGCTGCCAGATGGAGAGGCCTTCCGTCCATAAATCGACCTGCGCCTGGGCGAGCTTTGCAGGGTCTGCGAACAGGGCCGCGCCCGGCCAGGTGCCCAGCGAGCTATTCGGCTCGGCCGCCGCGATTTTCGATGGCGCCTCGCTCATCTGGCGCGCGACATGCTCCATCATCAGCTGCTGCGCCCGGCCCATGACATAGGTCCAGTGCTGCATGTCCTCCAACGTCGGGAGATTGGGAGCAAGCGGGGTCGCGGTGTCTTGATCGGCCATGGTGAGAGTCCTTCCAGGCGTCTCTCTAACGAACCCGCGACGGCCCTGGAAGTGCCGGGTTAAACCCTTGGAATTCGCTCCCTTCCCGGCAGGCTCCGCCCAGCCAGCGCCGCCGCGAGGCTTTGACGGCGGGCCTCGGCTCCGGTGGTCGCCCTGAACCCGTGTTTCAGCCGTGAAAGCCAAAAACCCTTGGTAATCAGCGGCTAGTCGCCTTTTCGAGCATTCAGCCGCGTCGATCATTATCAATATCTTGGGTAGAGCGGGGGACGCACTGCTGCCGAGAAACTTGCTTGCCCGGAGGGAAGGGCCGACCCCCTCCCCAAAGCGGTTCCAACCGATGAGCACCTGACGTATTTCAGGGCGGCAAAAGACATTCCCTCTTCTCGCCAGAGGATAGTTCGTTCTTCGAGGCAGGCTAGTCTCAGTGAAGCCGTCGTCGACGTAACTACCTGCAAAGCGCGAGTGATCCTCTCCCTGAGGAACGATAGCTGGATTGGGAGCAGGCGCACCCGGCGCGAGTCGAACCTTTGATCCCAGCTTCTTCAACAGCAATTGTCCGCGCGTCCGAGCGTTGGCCGAGACAGCCCACTTAGGCGGACCTAGATTCTGTCGCATGCTGCACGATGACGGTTGTGAGCACTCCCAGATTTGCTAACCTCCCGAGCGTACGGACTAGCCAACATCAATCATCAGCGGCTTCAAAGGCAGAGCGTACCGTGGGGGGCATAATGACGAACAAGGGGCTCGCCTTCGGCGGGGCGGCGATTCTAGTTGCCGGTTTATTCAGTCGATCGTGAAGAACGTTGATCAGGTGGTTCTGAGCTGAGGTTCCGGCGATAGGATCGCCGCGATCGCTGCCAAGATCTTGGCACAGAGAAGCGCCAGCCACTTGAGCAGCAGGCGGAAGTTGTA
>JALYNE010000363.1 GCA_030773375.1 Pseudomonadota bacterium | reverse complement strand
GGCTTAGAACGCTTGCCGTGCGCCTCCGGCAGCATGAAGCGAGCGCGCTGAGGATCGCGCATTGGCTCAAGGATCAGCCGCAGGTCGCGAAGGTGCTTCACCCCGCTTTGGCCGACTGCCCGGGCCACGAACACTGGGCGCGCGACTTCAAAGGCGCGTCCGGCCTCTTCTCATTCGTCCTGAGGAGGGGCGGAGAGGCGGAGCGCGCCCGCTTCATCGATCGACTGAAGCACTTCGGGATTGGCTACAGCTGGGGCGGGTTTGAAAGCCTCGCTCTTCCGGTTGATCCGCACCGATTCCGGAGCGTTGCCAAAAGGACGGAGGAAGGACCCATGGTGCGGCTTCATATCGGGCTCGAGGACGCGGGCGACCTGATCGCGGATCTTGCCGCCGGGCTGAGGGTCTATGGGGAGGGCGCGTGAATCGCTTCCTCGGCAGCGTGCAGTTCGAAGCGGCGGATTATTCGGACCTCGTTTCGGCCGGAGCGGCCATTATCGTTGTGCTGCTTTCCTGGGGCGTCGCGCTGTTCGCGAGCCGCCGCCTGGGGCCGGCCTTGGTCGTATTGTGGGAGCGACATGCAGGGGCGCGAAGCGAAGGCATCGCCGACCGGATGTGCGATCTGGTCCGCTACGCGACCGCGGCCCTGATCCTGGCAATCGCGATCCCGGTTGAGCCCTGGTTACCGCTCTCGAAGCTGATCCTGGGACTGGCGCTGGCGAGCGCGGTAGCGATGCTGGTGATGCGATTCATCCAGGGGCTTCACATGCCGCGCTGGATCGCGGTGCTGCTGGGCGTCGCCGCGTTCGTGGCTTTGTTTGCGGACGTTATCGGCGGCCTCAGGCCGATCACGGATGTGCTCGACCGGGTCGGGTTTACGGCAGGGAAAACACGCTTCTCCCTGCTCAGCCTGACGCAGATCGGGGTGGCCCTGCTCGTGCTGTTCGCCGCGGTGAGGCTTGCGAACAGGGTGATCAATCACTCGATCAAGCGGGCAAAAACGTTCGATCCGACTCAGCGGCTTCTGGCGCAGAAGCTGGCCGGGGTTGCGCTCCTTGTGGTGGCCTTCTTCATCGGCATCGACATCGCCGGCATCGACCTCACCGCGCTCGCCGTCTTCTCCGGCGCCTTCGGCCTGGCGGTGGGCTTCGGGCTTCAGAAGACCTTCGGCAACCTCATTGCCGGCATCATTCTGCTGATGGATCGGTCGATCAAACCAGGCGACGTCATCGTGGTCGGCGAAAGCTTCGGCCACGTCACCAAAATCGGCGTGCGTGCCGTCTCGATCGTCACTCGCGACGGCAAGGAGCACCTGATTCCGAACGAAAATCTGATGACGCAGGAGGTCGAAAACTGGTCCTATTCAAACACCAATGTCCGCGTCCATATTCCGGTCGGGGTGGCATATAGCTGTGACATTCAGCTGGCGCAGAAGCTGATGATCGAAGCGGCCATTGGGCCCGCGCGAGTGCTGAAGACGCCAAAGCCAACCGTTTGGCTGCGGGCATTCGGTGAAAGCTCGGTGGACCACGAGATCCTCGTGTGGATCAAGGACCCAGAGGCGGGTGTCGGCAACGTCCAGTCGGAGATCCTCAACCGACTCTGGGTGCTCTTCCAGGAAAATCGTATCGAAATCCCGTTCCCGCAGAGGGATCTGCGTGTGAAAGAATGGCCGGCGGCGCCGCCTCCGGCGCCAACGGCTTAGCGCTCTTGGACCCGTCTGGTCGACCCGCGGAAGCGTCCAGCCTGCCGAATGCCGATCCCCTTCTGTCGCTACAGCGGCAGCAGCTTCAGGAGATCTCGAAGGGTGCTGTTGAGCTCGTCCGCCAGTCGTCGGGCAGCAGCCGTGGAGCGATGTTCGCCGGCATGGAGGAGCGCTTCGATTGCCGCGGCGGACCACGAGGCGGTTTCGGCAGCAAGGGCGTCGAAGCGCCGCTGCACGATCGGAAGCGCGTTTCCATATACACCGGCCACCTGCGCGATTTCGGCAAGGCTGGTATCGCTTTCGCTGGGCGCTGAGCTGCGTCCGGCCAGTTCGCTCACCAGCACGAGCACCTGCCGGAGCTGTGCAATCTGTCCGCCTGCATCAATGGGCACGCGCGTGTAGTGGCCATGGGTCTGGTGCGTCATCGCGCGCCGATTTACCGCGTCGCCGCTAAGGAAGAGCTAATGCGCTCCGCAGGATTGCGGGACCAGGGGGCATAGGGCAGGGGCCTCCCAAACATTTCCGGAGGAACACCCGAATGAAGTTGGCTAATGCTTTGGCGGCACTCGGCCTCACCTGCATCGCGGCGCCCGCGCTGGCGCAGGAAGACACCGAAACAGAAGTGCCGGGCGGCGGCGGCCTCTCGATCAGCGGCGAGGCGAACCTCCTTTCCGACTTCCGTTTCCGAGGGATCTCCCGCTCCGACCGCGACCCGGCCGTGCAGGGAGCGCTGACCGTGTCCACGCCCGGCGGCTTCTATGTAGGCGGGAGAGGGACGAGCCTCAGGGAAACAGGCGGCCTTGGAGTGGCGCAGCTCGACCTTTATGCCGGCTACAGCGCCGATCTCGGTTTGGGCACGTCCGTGGACGCCGGTCTCATGTATTTCTATTTTCCGGACGGCGAGGGCGAGGCCGATTATTTCGAGCCCTACGCGTCGATCTCGCACCAGCTGGGGCCCGTGCAGGGGACGCTCGGCGCCAAATATGCCTGGGAGCAGGACGCGCTCGGCGGCGAGGACCTGCTCTACCTGTTCGGAGAGGTCGAGGCGGGAATCCCGCTGACGCCGGTCACGATCACCGCCCAGGCCGGGCGTCAGGAGGCGGGAGCCCTTGGCGACTATTGGACCTGGTCGTTGGGCGGCCGCGCGGCCATAGGGCCGTTCCAGGCCGGCCTTCGCTACGTCGACACGGACCTCGCGAACGTCCCCAATGCTGAGGCCGGCCTGGTCCTGTCGCTCGGGATCCGCTTCTAGACCCGTTCCCGGTTCGATTGAACCGGGAACGGGACCAGTTTCCTTTGTTTGCCGTGCTTTCCGAGCGTCAGGTGATTCCACCTGACTCGAAAGCACTCTAACCCAGCGGCACCGAAGGTTATTGCGGCGTAGAGGTTCGCGCTTCCTGGCCATCCCCTTCGGGCACGGCGAGGATCGTGGCTGTGGTCGCGCCCTTGTCCACCACATTGGTGTTTGGATCGCCGACCACTGAACGCGCACCCGGAGCGGCATCCCCAGCTCCCGCCTCCCGTAGCACCTGCTGTTCCGCGGCGCTGCGGGGCGCCGGTCCGCCGAACAGAGCCTGGATTGCCTGGCTGCGAACGTCCGCGGCGGGCGTTGGCTCACCGGCGCGCGGCGGCGTCAGCGCGAAGTCGGGCGGAACGACCAGCGGCGCGTTGCGGGCAACCGCGAACTCGTCGGGGGTGTTGCGGCCGGAAAGGCCGCCGCTCGCGCACCCCGCAACGAGCAGGGTTGCCGCAGGCACGGCCAAAGCCAGTTTCACGAGACGCATGATCAAACTTCCTTCCGAGGCTTCCGGTCGCGCGTCAGCAGCGCCCGGACGAGCAATAACAGAACGCCGATGGTAATGGCAGCATCGGCGACATTGAAGATCAAAAATGGCCGCCAGTCACCAAAGTGGAGATCGGCAAAATCCACGACGTAGCCGAAGCGGATGCGGTCCACGATGTTGCCCAGAGCGCCGCCGAGGACAAAGGCGAGGGCGATTGCGT
>JALYNE010000362.1 GCA_030773375.1 Pseudomonadota bacterium | reverse complement strand
GCTGATTCCGGTGCCGCCATCTTGGTGGCTGGGGTCTTTTTTAGGCCAGTGCTACCTCGCGCAAAGAAGCGAATCCGGCGATTGTGCCTCCAAGGCCCACCCCCGACGACCAGCTACAAGTAACCCTCCAAGAGCGTGTTCCAGGTCCACGGGGTTGATGCGGATGGCGCGAGGGTGCTGCGCCAGCGGCTGACGCGCGTAGAAGGATGACGTCGCCTCGGATTGATCCATGCGCAATCCCTTCATCCGCCATTCTTCGCCGATTGTCCCGATGTCCCCAATGGGGTCGAACTCGGACGTTCGCGACAGCGGCCTCCCAATGTCCGCAACGGGTGGGAAGCCGACCTTGATTTAGGTCATTTGTCCCACATCCGAAGTGTGGCAAGAGCACCGTAGCGGCGTTCAACACTCTGCCGCTGGGGGGTCGAAATGTTTAGAGTGACAGGGGGAGGCTCCGCAGTCGCGGGCCTGACCGCTCGAGAAGCCGCATCAAAGGCTCGTGCTCTTCGGCGTCTTGGTCACAATGACGTAGAGATTTTCGGGAGGGACGGCAACCGGATCAGCCTTTATGCGCTCGATCAAATCATTCGTTCTGACCCGGACAACACCCAGCAATCCTAATCATCCGCTTGGTCGCATTCTCCACGATGTCGCTTCAGCATCTTGTCAGAGTCATCGAGCAGCTGGTTCGTCTTCTCAATACTGTCGCGAAGTTGCTTCTGGCTTTGTTCCACGTCCCGAGCGTGCCGTTCACGGCGCTCTTTGCGGGTTTCCGGTCTGCGCATCGAGCAGCGATAGCCGAAAGAAGTTAATCTCGGCAATGGATCAAATGCCGACCTTCAAAAGCGTCTTGGCGAGGGTCCGCAATGTGGTCGAACTCGGACCTTCGGCGGAATGTCTGAAACGGCTGGCTGACGGTCATTCTTTCGGCGGATGATCGAGTTGATCGCGGCTCGAGAAGCCAGTCCCGCGATGATGACGATGACCACGGCACCCGAAAATAACTGCCAGTGGGGGATACAACCATCATCCCGGCCGCATTGCCCCATTGATGCTATTAAAAGCGCCCCGCCAAGCAGAGCTAGGCCAACTAGCGCGGAAATAACGCAACCCCACTTGCCTCCAGTCGTGCTGCCGCCTTCGTAGCCATGACGCTCCACATCACAAATCTACATTGATGGGGAATGTCCGCAATGGGTGGAAAGTTGACGTTGCTTGACGGGGTTACAGCGGTCACGCCAATGTCGCTGGATGAGCGCGCCGGAACAGGTGGAATGGAGTGGCTGGGGCCGGTGGATACTCTTTGCAGTATCCGCTCTGCTGGTAATGTTATCAGTGCCTTTGGTCGTGGCGAACTCGGCTGCGGCGGGTTGGAATATCTTCCTCGGCCTGCTGCTCTTCGGCGCTGTCGCGTCAGGCAACAAGCACGCGCCAACCGTTGCATTCGTGCTGGCGGCGATCTTCGCCTTGCGCGCCATTCTTGGCATCGCTGCGGGTGCAGGTTTGCTCGGGTTCGGTATCGAAACGATCTTTTCAGCCTCAACCGCCGCCGCCGCTTACCAGCTTCGAGAACAACGAGCGTCCGCTTAGGGTGGGAAGCGGCATTCGGGCTTCACCCTGAGCTTCTGGCCCGAAATCGGACCGTCTGCTTTGGGGCAGCAGAACCCCGTAGCGGTCATTCGGCCGAGCTAGAGTGCTTGTCAGTCAGGTGGAATCACCTGACGGCTCGGAAAGCACGGCAAACAAAGCAAACTGGACCCGTTCCCGGTTCAATCCAACCGGGAACGAGTCTAGGCGGCAAGGTCTGCCTTTCGTACCATCCCGGTTCCGGGCTTGTTCGTGCGGGCGAAAGCCGGACTGTCCTTCAGCTTGAGAGCTATCTCTGCCTTCACGGCGGATGCGGGCCCTTCTGTTGCTCCGCTTGCTTCACGCTCGCGGCCATGGGCGGGGATTCGTGTCTCAGCGGGTCACCATCCTGTTGACTTTAGAAGCGGATGCGCAGGCCGGCGCGTCCGCCGCCGCCCTCGACCTCGTCGCCCTTCTTGCCGAACCCTTCGATGAAGCCGCTGACCGGCCCGGTGCCGCCGACGCTGATGCCGACAAAGGCTTCGCCGAAGTCTTCCGCCTCGCCCGCGTCGAGATCGACCGCTGACCCGCCGCCCGTCAGGCTGACGCGGTCCTCGGCCCGGAACTCGTGCACATAATTGCCGCCGAGGTAGAGAAGCCCTCGCGCCCCGCCGCGCACCGGAAAGCCGGAGCCGAACCGCGCGCCCAGCTTTCCGCGCAGGCTTTCGTCGACGTCGAACGAGAGGCGCGTGCCGAACAGCTCGAAGCCGTCCAGATCCGAATCGACATAAGCAATGCTTGCCGTCGGTTCGATGAAGAACCCGCCCGCATCGGCGCGGAACCCGATCTCGAGCATGCCGCCGTAGCTGTCGCCGTCCAGCTCGAAAGCAGCGCCGGCGCTCCGCGCGTCGATGTCCACCCTGTCATATTTTGCCAGGAGATTGGCGAAAAACGGACCGCTTGCAATGCTGGCGTAGGCGCCGGCGTTGAGTGCCTTCATCCGCAGCCGGTCGGTTGCCGGATCGAAGTCGACATGCGAGTCCAGGTATCCGCCGGTCAGGCCGAAGCGGAGCCCGCCGGCCGGGCCGCCGCCGCCGAAGTCCAGCCCGAACTGCCCACCAAAATAGTCCTGGTCATAGGCCAGGCTCGCCGTCCGATCCTGGCCGGAAAGCCTGAAGCTGCCGGTGCCGCCGCGCGAATGAGCCGCGCCATAAGGCTGAAGCCATAAACGGACCCCGCCTTCCTGGCCCTCCCCCGCCGCGTCGGGGGCAAGATCGCGCGAGGCGCGCATCTCGGCCGTCCAGGCTTCCGCCGACTTGTGCCACAGGCTCCGGGTCGCTTCGGCTAAGCTGGTCGTCCGCAGCGCAGCGCCGCTTGGCGTGCCGACGAGGCTGAAGCTGTTGTCCGCCGCGTTGAAGGCAACCTCCAGCCGCACCAGCCCGAACTCGCCTTGGTTCGCGGTCGTGAACGCGGTGGCCGAGGAGCCGGCACCCGCCTGCGCAAAGCGGATGCCCGGCGTCAGCACCGCCTGGCCGCCGACCGGCGTGACGATCACCGCCGTAGATCCTTCCGCCCGGCCAAGGGTGATGAGATCGCTGGTTCCGGTGGCGAAGTTGACGTCGATCGCCAGCCGGCTGCCCCCGCTGCCGCCGAACGTCGCGCCGCCAAGGTTCAAGCGGCTGCCGACCGTGCCGTCGCGCAGGTCGAGGAGGCCGCTGTTGTTGAAGGTCTCGAGCCCCGTGAACGTCGCCGCACCGGGAACGAGCACGGTGCCGCTGTTGTCGAACAGGTCGGTGCCCGCACCGAACAGGCTGGAGCCCGCGGCGGCGAACACACCGCTGTTGTTCACCCTGTCACCGGCATCGGTAAGATCGATGCGGCCGTTGATCCGCCCCCTGTTGTTCACAGTGGCGGCCGCGCCGTTCGCCTGGATGGCAAAGCCTGACGCCGAGCTGTTGATCATGCCCTCATTGTTGACGGTGGAGCCCGTGCGGGACTGAAGCAGGATGCCGTTCAGTCCTCCCAAGACCGTCGCACCCGCGCCGACATTGGCTGTGGCCGTGGTGACCGCGGCAAGAAAGACTGCATCCGACGTCCCGGAGGTCGTCAGCCCGCTGACGGTGACCGTGGCGGAGCTTGCCAGGC
>JALYNE010000361.1 GCA_030773375.1 Pseudomonadota bacterium | reverse complement strand
CTGAGCCTCGGGCAGCAGGTGATGGTGCTGCTCGTCTGCATCCTGGGCGGCATCGGCACGGCGGGAGTGCCTGCAGGTTCTTTGCCGGTCGTAGCGCTGATCCTCGGCATGGTGGGAGTCCCGCCCGAAGGCATCGGGCTCGTCCTTGGGGTGGACCGCTTCCTCGATATGTGCCGCACAACGCTGAACGTCACCGGCGACCTCACCGCGGCCGTCATCATTTCCCGCGGCGAGGAGGAGAGCCCGCCTAGCGAGGCCGCCGCCTGAGCGGGGCCACAGTGGCGACTATAAGCCCCACCAGGGGAGCCGCCCATATATCGGCGACTTCCTCACCCGCGAGTGCCTTCTTGACGCCCCAGGGCGATAGGCCGAACTCGCCTCTGAAGGCCACCATCTCGTCCTGAACCCGCGCCCGCCCCGGCGATCCCCAGGAGAAGCTGCCTAGAGTGCTTGTCAGTCAGGTGGAATCACCTGACGGCTCGGAAAGCACGGCAAGCAAAGGAAACTGGACTCATTCCCGCTTCAATTGAAGCGGGAATGAGTCTAGCGGCGCGCTTTGGCCACTCGTTCCGCTCGCTCCTCATACTCTTTCGCCATCCCGAGAAGCGTCAGCCGCATCCTTTCATCGGTCGCGGTTTTCGCCAAGCTTCGGCACCGCTCGGCTTGGCTCAAGAGGTAAGTCGGCTCTTCTTGCTCGGGCATCTCGCCTGACCTTCAACGCTGTGCGCTCTCTTGGACCAAAAGCCAGCACGGGGAGAGGACGTCGGCTGGCCCGGAACGCTTGGTTCTGTCGGGCGGCCGACATAGGCGAGCAAAGGACCCAAAGTCACCTCACTTGGACGGGTCCAAGCGTCCGGTTGGCTCGTTTTGGGACACGTCCAGAAAGGTGACCTTACGCCGGTCCAGCCAATGAAGCTGAACCGCAGTCCAGTTCCGCCCCGCCGGCTTCCGGCCATGAGCCTGTTCAGCCCTGGACGATAGGTTCAATTCCCGAGAACTGAGCGCACACCGTCCTCGAGAGGTCCAGCCGAAGATAAGAATTGCTGTGTTGCAGCTGTATGATACTAGAGCAACTTGCGTGAAATCGGGATCAGTGCTCTTTTCCGTTCGGGCTGAGCTTGTCGAAGCCCTCTTTTGCCCCTTGAGGGGAAAGGTTTTTCCCCTTGAAGGGAAAGAAGGACAGCCCTTCGACAGGCTCAGGGCGAACGGGTCAGATTTAGCGCAGTCTGCTCTAATACAGCTTCCGGGTGGGACGCTGCTCGGAGGCCCGGTGTCTCTTGTCTCATCCCCGAGGGCATCGGGCCGATTCTCCCGAGTGCCGCAATCATCTCACGTCCGGCGATAGCAGTGCAAAACAAAAGGCCGGATGGTCGCCCATCCGGCCGTTCGCGCTCAACATCTGGAGGGATCAGGGGCTGACCGGCTCTTCATCATCCTTCGTGACCAGCAGAATGATGACGAGCACGAGAACGATCGCGGCAAACGGAATAAGGAAACCGGTCCGGCGCAGCTGGCTGTCGGCCTCGACCGTCTCCGCCGTCGGAGCAATCTGGGTCGGTACAGCCGCCTGAGCGGTTGCGACCGTCGGTGAGATGGCAAGTGCCGCAGCAGCAATCCCCGTAAGGAGGGATTTGAAAGCCATGATAGTTCCCCTTGTCTTTATAGCCACTTGGCCATGCCGCAATGGAAGCAGGCTAGCAAGACTGAACTGACCAGGCAGTGCGCGCAACCGCACACGGCTACTCTGGTCGGGACTGTTCATGCAGCAAGGTCCAGCCGGTCGGGAGATAGTCGGTGGACATGTAATAATAGAAATTACACCTGCCGGTGCGGCTGTAGCTGCCGCCCTTGGCGATCCCGAACGCGACCGTCCCATTGAATATGGGGCCTCCGCTGTCGCCCCCTTTGCAGGAGGGGCCCGTGACGGTCACCCACACCGGGTCGCAAGGTCCGCCGCAGAGGTCGCCCGGGGGCGCATAATCGATCAGTTCGACCTGCGAGCAGCTATATCCGGTGGTTTCGCCTCGATGGCAAACGGCGTCGCCGGCCCGGGTGCTTGTGCGATTGCGCCGGCCGGTCACGCCACGCGCGGCGGTTTTGCGGCTGTCGGCATAGAATAAGGGGCGCTGCGCGCGCTCGCTGACGTGGACCTGCACATCCTGATAGCGTGCGCCCCAGCCGCCGACGAAGCTCAATGGTATCTCACCGCCTTCGGGATCGAAGTAAGTAAGCGTGTCGGGACAATGCGCTGCGGTGACCACGCCCGTTCTCGAGCCGTCGGTCACCACGAATCCGGTGGTGCAAGCGAGACGTCGGCCGTTTGCCGGATCCACTCCCTCGACGCGAGCGCCGCCCTCGATGGCGAAATTCATGTCGGGGCGATCCAGGACCCGGATCCGCACCGGAACGCCCGTCAAGACCTCGAGTTCGGCATCCAGCTCCGCTGGGCCGTAGCGATCCGCGTCCCCTTCCTTCACCAGCAGCACGAGCTCTCCCGTTCTTGCGTCCACGCCCATTCCCTGCGCGTTCGGGAGCGCAGACCTGATCGCAGCCTGGTGCTCGCCGATCGCTTCAGCGATTTGGTCGCGTGTCGCCGCCGCGCCGGTCCGGAAGACGATCGGCACATTCATGCCCCCGGCGAAGATCACCTGGTCGGGCACTGGCGCCGAACCCGTCAGGAGCACTAGGATGCGATAATCCGGGTGATGTTCGATCGAGATGCCGGCCAGGCGATCCCGGTAGATCTCCTGAAGGCGGTCAGTCGCCGCAACGCTTTCCTCCTGCGCGCGCAGCCTGCGCATCGCTTCTGCAAGGCCGACACCGTTCTGCCGCGCATATTCACCGGCGTCTTGCGCCAGCGCTTCTGCCGCCGTCTGGATCTTCGGCACCCGGCTCACAGCTTCAAGAGGCGAAGCTTCGGCGCCCAGGATGGGCGCCGATTGCGCGGCAGCAGCAGCCGTGATGAATTGCGCTGCGCCCAGCATAGCTGCAATGAACGCCCCGCGAATAAGACGACGCACAAACCCCTCCCCACAACCGCTTCATGGCTGACCACGCCCGCACTCGATTGCCCGCCAGCAACCGGGCTCTCGCCGATTACAGCTTTACGGAAGCTGACTGCGCGGCGCCTCCCGGTTCATTATCGCTGTGCGCCAACAGGCGCCGAGCCGCTGCAGTGCAATCGATCGAACTCCCCGTCCGCTTACCATTGGTTAACCAAAACGCCGCTAGCTCAACAGCCAGAAAATGAGGGTGGCTGAGCATGGGTAGGAAGCTTTCAGGGATGTACGCCGAGGTTTACCAGGCGCTGGATGCTTCGGTGGCATCGCAAACTTGCCTGGCCAGCAGCGAGGCAGTGATTCAAGCCGCGCTGGCGACCTTCCGCTCGGCCAAAATAGATGCCGAGGGGCGCGCCTGCCTCACCACCATGTCCCACCAGCTCCAGGCTCTCCAGATTGCGACGGTGGCCGGCGACGCTTCGGGGCGGGCCTCGGCGAGGCAACAACTGAGTGCGTCTGCGGAGCGCTGGCTCCAGCGCCTGCCGATGCACTAGGTCACAAACTCATAAATGGCTAGCCATGGCTGACCGGTGGTGATTCAAGCTCCTGAAGGGAGTAGAACATGAGCCAGCGACGCTATGAGCTTTCGGACTTTGAATGGTCTGTGATTGAGCCGCTGCTGCCGAACAAGCCGCGTGGCAAGGCGCGGGTTGA
>JALYNE010000360.1 GCA_030773375.1 Pseudomonadota bacterium | reverse complement strand
ACGGTGAAGCCGAGGCGAAGGTCGGGATGGACGAAGTCCCTCCCCTCGACAATGCCCTGCCGTGGATCGTCGTCGACCAGAACACCGTCGACCTGGGCAAGGAACTGATCACGATTGCGAGCGCCCGTTCCGGCCCGGCCGGTGGCTTGCGCCCTTTGCGCGGCCCTGCGGACGCGGTCGGCGCTCAGCGGGTGCGTACGGGCCCAGGACGGAGTTGATCTTTCGTCGTTGCGGCCCGCGGCCCTTGCCTCGAGCGAAGTGGCCGCACCGAGCGATTCCAGCAAACTCGCCGCGGCCATCGGATCATAGCCCGCCGCGGTCATGTAGCGGATGCCGAGATCGTCGGATTCGAACTCCTGCCCGCGCGAATAGCTGAGGAAGACGCCTTGGCTGACCTGCCCCGCAAGCTGCGCCAGCTGACCTGAGCCGGTCACCACCCCGACCAGCACAGCACCCAGTTGGCTGAGAAGGCCGGTCCGCTGCCGGCTTTCGCTGTGCCTGGCCGCGATGTGCCCAATTTCGTGGCCGAGCACCGAGGCGAGCTCGGCCTCGTCGTCCATGAGGCCGAGAAGCTGACGCGTGATGTAGACATAGCCGCCAGGCACCGCGAAGGCGTTCACGACCGGCGAGTTCAGCGTCGTGATGGTGAATGCGCCATTGCCGCCGCCCGGCACGCCCGAGGCCGCGGCGATCCTCCGGCCCACGGAAACAACATAAGCGCCGCGCGCGCCGCCTTCGGCCCCGCCAAATTCGGCAACGAGCTGCGGGTGCTGCTGGGCCGCCTGGCTTGCCGCGCTCTGCGAGATGGCACGCGGCGAGCGCTGCCCGCGCTGTGCATCGCTTTGGGTGGCGCACCCGATCGCGGCGAGCGACACGGAAAACGCCATAAGCCTCTTGAAGCTCAACGGGAATTTCATGGGACCGGTACTCCTGTTCACACAACGATTTTTCGTCGCGAATTGAACGAGGGTTGCAGTCTGAGGTTCCTTAATCGGGCGTTCAGCCCCGGGCTATCCGATCGTCAGGAACTTCGCTCGCCGCTCGGCGCGAAGCTCGTCGCCGGTTTTGGCGGCCAGGCTTTGGAGCTCTTCGCTCAACGCATCGCCAAGCGCCCGGACCGCCTCGTCCGGCCGGCGATGTGCGCCGCCGAGCGGTTCCGGCACGATCCGCTCGATGACGCCCAGCTGCCGCAGGTCAGCCGCGGTTATACGCATCGCTTCGGCAGCGTCTGGAGCGCGGTCGGCGGTGCGCCAAAGGATCGACGCGCAGCCTTCAGGCGAGATGACGGCGTAGACCGAATGCTCGAGCATCAGCACGCGGTTCGCGGCCGCAAGCGCGATCGCGCCGCCCGATCCTCCCTCGCCCACAATTGCTGCAAGCAGAGGAACCCTGAGCCCGAGACAGGCTTCGGTCGAGCGGGCGATCGCTTCGGCTTGCCCACGTTCCTCGGCCTGGACGCCCGGAAAGGCGCCTGGCGTATCGACCAGCGTCACAACCGGCACTCCGAACCGGTCTGCAAGCTGCATCAGCCGGATCGCCTTGCGATAGCCTTCGGGCTTGGCCATTCCGAAATTGTGCTTGAGACGCGACGCGGTGTCGTCGCCTTTTTCATGGCCGATCACCATGACCTTGCGGCCCCTGAGCTTTCCAAGGCCGCCCACGATCGCCTGGTCGTCGGCGAAATTCCGATCCCCGGCGAGCGGCACGAAGTCTTCGACAAGCCCCGCGACGTAATCCTTGAAATGCGGCCGTTCGGGATGACGGGCAACGAGGGTCTTCTGCCATGGCGTCAGCCTGGCGTAGGTATCCCGGAGCAGCCGCTCCGACTTGGCCTGAAGCCGCTCGATTTCAGTGGCCAGGTTGAGCGAGCCTGCCTCCGCGGTGTCGCGCAGCTCGTTCACGCGTGCGTCGAGTTCAGCCAGCGGTTTTTCGAAGTCGAGGAAGGTCGGCATTTCGCGCGGGGGTTAAGCGCGCCGGCGCTGCGCGTCAACGAGCGGGTGCCGACTGTTCACGAGCTCGATCAGCCGGCGACGGTCGACATGTGTGTAGATCTGCGTCGTGGCGATGTCGGCATGGCCGAGCAGCATCTGGAGCGCCCGAAGATCGGCCCCGCCCTCGAGCAGGTGTGTGGCAAAGGCATGCCGCAGGACGTGAGGGCTGATGCGCTCGGGCGGTATCCCCGCCGCCGCGCCAAGATCCTGAAGGAGCTGATAGAGCCTGACGCGGCTCAAATGCTTCTTGCCTGACGGAAACAGCCACGGCGATTCCTTTGGAACCAGGCTTCGCCATCCCGTCACCGCGGCGCGCGCTTTGTCGGAGATCGGCACCAGCCGCTCCTTGCCGCCCTTCCCGCTGAGGATGAGATACGGCTGGTCCGGCGACACTGCGTTCCTGGGCAGCGACACGAGTTCGGTTGCGCGCAGGCCGGAGCCGTACAGAAGTTCGACCAGTGCTGCGATGCGGAGCGCGGCAGCATTTGCCTCCTCCTGCTTGCGCCGCGCAACTTCACGAAACAGCGCGTCGACCGCGCCGTGATCGAGTATCTTCGGCAGCGGCCGTGCGCCTGCGGGCCGCGGCAAGGCCGGCGAAGGATCATCTTCCCTCAGCCCCTCCTCGTGCAAAAAGCCGAAGAAGCGCCTCAGTGCGGCTGCCTTTCGCGCAACGCTGGCGCGCTTCAGGGGCATCCACTCTTCGCCGAGCCGCTTCAGTTGCTCGGGCGCGGCGGTGGCGAGCCGCCCCCCCAGCAACTCGGAGGCGGCGCGAAGATCGCGCTCGTAAGCTGCAAGAGTGTTGGCGGCAGCACCCGCTTCGGCCGCCATCATCTCCAGAAAGGCACCGATCAGCTGCCGATCCTCGCTGACACTGCTAGCGGCCGCCCCCGCGGTCGTCACAGCCGCGCCACCGCCTCCGCAGCGATCATCCGCGCTTCATATTCAAGACCGACCTCGCGGAGCGCGCGCACGATCCGGTAGAGGTGGTGCGGCGGAACGCCCGCCCAACCGCCGGTCTGCATTCCTGCCGCTGCGAGCAGCACCACGGTCCCCTGCTGCCCACGTACGGCCGCGTGGTCGATCAGCCTGGTCCAGCGATTCTGCGCGTTGAGGTTCACCGCCATGTCGTCCGCCACCTCCTGGGCACTCCCGGCGATCTTGCCCAGGCCCGCGAGGCCTGCGACCAACAGCTTGGTGCGAATATCGCCTTGGCTGTTGTCGTTCGAGGCGAAGCTGCTGAGCCGGCCAGTGTCCACACCGCCGCGCGGCGATGCGAGCGCCACGAGCGCCCATGCCACGTCGCCGTCCGCGCCCTCCATAGCATCGGCAGCGGCCGCCCAGCCAGCCGCCCGCGCGTCTAAGCCGCCGGTCAGCATGGACGCGATGAGTTCCGGCGCATCCTCCTCAAGCTCTGCCGATGGCAGAATACGCGCAGCGGCAGTGGCGGTGAGGATGAGGCGCGCGTGCCTCTGGACCGGATCGTCCCCACCGTCGTCCCAAAGATCGCGAAGGGCGTTGATGCGCGCATTCCTGTCGCGGGCGACGAACGCGGTACGGAGCCGTCCGCCAACGGTTTCGTTGAACTCGGAAGGATCGGCGCTGTCGGCCATGAGGCTGTAGAGTTCCACCAACGAAGCGTTGGAGAAGACGCCCAGCGAGGCCGCGGTTTGCGCTGCAGCAATACGCTGCTCGACGGGCAGCATCGGCGCACGTGCCTGCCAGGCGCGAACATGCGCCCC
>JALYNE010000359.1 GCA_030773375.1 Pseudomonadota bacterium | reverse complement strand
GTGATCGGCGCCAACGACGTCACCAACCCGGCGGCCAAAACCGATAAGAGCTCGCCGATCTACGGCATGCCCGTGCTCGACGTCGAAAAGGCCAAGACCGTGCTGTTCGTGAAGCGGTCGATGGGCGGCGCGGGTTATGCCGGCGTCGACAACGAACTCTTCTATCGCGACAACACGATGATGCTGCTCGCCGATGCCAAGAAGATGGTGGAAGACATCGTAAAGTCGATCGGCTGAACTCCGCCGCGCTCGGCAGCATCAAAGCGGGCACGGGCTGCTGATCTGTCGCAGCAATGCGACGGCTCAGCCCGAAAAAATGGCATTGGGCGCGAAAGCACATTCGTGCCGCTGTTAACCATGGGGTCACCTGCGCTAGAGGATCTTCCGGGAACGGGTTTCAGACGGGGACGGGGGTAGACGTGCGCAAGCTGGGTTTGATCGGTGGGATGAGCTGGGTCTCGACCGCCATGTATTACGAGCAGATCAACAAGGGCATCGCCCGCCGGAGGGGCGGCCTCAGCTCCGCGCCGCTTCTGATCGAGAGCCTGGATTTCGCGGCCGTCGCCGAATTGCAGGCAGCGGAAGATTTCGACGGATGGGCCGCCATGTTGTGCGATTCGGCAAAGCGGCTCGCGGATGCCGGAGCCGAAGGCCTCCTGCTGTGCAGCAACACCGCCCACCGCATGTACGATCAGGTGTCGGAGGAAGCCGGCATCCCGGTACTCCACATCGGCGACGTCACGGCCGCCAAGCTGGTGAAGGATGGCGTCAAGCGGGCGGGCCTGATCGGCACGCGCTTTACCATGAGCGAAAGCTTCTATCGCGCGCGCATCGAAGACCACGGCATTTCGGTCACGACGCCGGATCCCGGAATGATGAGGGAAATCCACCGGATCATCTTCGACGAATTGGCGCGAGGACATGTCTCCCGCGTGTCGCAGCGGATGCTCAAGACGTGCCTGACGCTTCTTTCCCAGGCGAGGCAGCAGGCGGTGATCCTCGGCTGTACCGAGCTCGTCATGCTGGTCGATCCCGTCGCGAACGTGCTGCCCGTCTACGACACGACGGCGCTCCACGCTCAAGCCGCCGTCGAGTGGATCCTTGCGGAGGAAGACGAGGAAAAGGAGGATGTAGACGTGCGCGAGGAAGCTCAAGCGGACGCCGCCTGACCTCCGGCGCGCTTGCGGCCGGCTCTTGCCGTTCGCTGTTCGAACTGGCAGGGCCGCATCTTCGGGCGGTTAGCTCAGTTGGTAGAGCATCTCGTTTACACCGAGAGGGTCGGCGGTTCGAGCCCGTCACCGCCCACCAAGGATCCGTCGAAAGAACGGCTCGTTGCGGTGCTGGTGGTCGCGAAGTGGCTCTGCTGCGCCAGCCGGCCGCGAGCGCTCGTTATCCGCCGTGATTGCCTGCCGCGCCGAGCGAGGGGGCGGTGCGCTCCAGCTGAGTGAGCGGCCTTTGATCATCCTTTTCGGCGGCTCCCAAGTGCAGATAGGCCGGATTGAAATCTCCGGCGCTGACCAGAGCCGCCCAATCGGCAAAGCTGACCTCCCGCTTATCCCGCTCGATCAGCCCTGCTGCCTCCAAAGCTTTCAGCGTGCGATTGACATGAACCGAGGTGAGGCCAAGCACATCGGCAAGCTGCTCCTGCGTCATCGGGAGCGGGAACCGATCATCTCGCGCCAGCCCGATTTCCCGCTGTCTGACGAACAGCTCGCACAGAAAATGCGCCATGCGTGCTTGGGCATCTCTCCTTCCGACGTTGGCGATCCATTCGCGGAATATCGAGGCATCCACCAGCGTCTCGCTGAACACGGCTCTGCCGATCGCAGGACGGCTATCGATAAGCTCGACCAAGGCTTCCATGGGTATGGCAGCAGCCTTGACTGACGTCAGCGCCTGAACATTCTCATCCGCTACCTGGAGCATCGAACTTTGAAGGTTCAGCAAGTCGCCCGGGAAATGCAGGCCTACGATCTGCCGCGCTCCATTGATGACGATCTTGTGACGGTATCCGAGGCCCTCGAGTAAAACGAAGCAGCGCGTGGGTACTTCCCCTTCGCGCACGATGTAATTGCCTGCGTCCAGCGTCTTTATCGAACTTGGAAGCGACAGGATGGCCTGCTGGTCCTCCTCGTCGAGGGCGGAACGTCGGAGGAGCTTCATCAGCATCGGACGCAAGACGGACTGCTGCATGACGGAGAACGCCTGGATCGAAACGCTGTTGGCGAAAGCCGAGCTTTCACAGCGGCGACCAAATACCAGCCGCTGGTTCACCCTTGTAACACGCGTTCCAACATATCTTCATAACATATTATAGCAGGTCCGACGTCGATCTTCGGCGAGAGCATTCGGGGGGTGCGTCAGATGCTGGGCTCAACAGGTGGAGCGACGCACAAGCGCTCACAATCGAGCGCCCCGCTGCAGGAAAGGTGGCCCGCTCGGCAGGACTCGAACCTGCAACCTTCGGGTTCGAAGCCCGGCACTCTATCCAATTGAGCTACGAGCGGTCTCCTCGCCTGCGAGTCACTCCATGCCCGAGCTTTGCGCGCTCTTCCATCGCTTTTCTGCGTGCATTCGCCTTCTGTTTTCCCTGCGGCGCTCCGACGGGACGGGACGTTCGCTTCAGTAGGAGATGCGTCCACGCACGCGCGCCACTATGGGGGGTGGATGGGATCGCCCCCTCATCTCCTGTCGGTCAGCGGACTTACGAAAAGCGTGCCCGGCGGGCGTGTCCTTTTCGACGGTGTCGCACTCGACGTCGCGGCCGGTGAGATCGTGGCGATCATGGGCGAATCGGGGGTTGGGAAATCCACTTTTCTCAACCTCGTTGCCGGCCTCGATCGTGCCGACAGAGGCGGCATCTTCATTGAAGGCGTCGATCTTGCATCATTGACCGAGGGGGAACTGACGCGGCTGCGGCGCGACCGGATTGGCTTCGGCGGCCACTCCCAGGGTGAAAAAGATTGCGGCCGCTGCCGCGTCAAAGGAGCGCACGGACACCCACGCCAGCTTCACTTAAGATGCAGTTGCCCTCTGGGCGCATCGCGTCGATTTCAACAGTTTCTGCTGAAGCGACGGAAAATCAGGGCGTTTGCTGATACTGCGGGACGCCGTCGGCGATGTTGTAATAGTCGCCTTGATCGGCCACGAAGATGTGCACGTGGAGGCGGGTATTTGTCGGCGTGTCGAACGCGCCCATCGCGATGCCGATCCAGTCCCGGAAAAGCGGGTCCCAGAACAAAGATGAGCCACAGGTTGCGCAGAAGCCGCGGCGCGCCTTTTCCGACGATTGGTACCACGTGAGCTTGTCTTCGCCGCGGATGGTCACGGCTGACTTCGGCACGTCGGTGGACGCAAAGTAGTGGCCCGACTGCTTGCGGCACTTGCCGCAATGGCACGCGTCGGGGCCCGGCAACTCGCTAGCCACTTCAAACCCGACTGCGCCGCACAGGCACGATCCCTTGTACATGGCCGGCTTCCTCGTGCCTGAAGTTGGAGGAGGCTAGGCCATGAACACCCGATCAACAAGAAGTTGAAACGTTGCTTCCGGCGGAGACTCGGGCCGGTCCACCTGCAGCCTCCATCAGGAGCTGCAGAGTCCCATCGGGTAGGTGCTGGTGATGCGAATGAAGTCCGGGTGGAACTCGCCCGGTGAGGCGTTCCGTCGCAAGGGGCCGCTGCCGCCGGTCGGGAAGCCCAACTCTTCGAGCACGGCGCGTGCGGCCGCGTTGCGCTC
>JALYNE010000358.1 GCA_030773375.1 Pseudomonadota bacterium | reverse complement strand
TGACGAAGCTCTCGGGCGCGTGGGTGCGGATGCCCTCGCCCACTGCCTTCATCACCTTCAAGTTGATGCCGAGAAGGTCGTCGCGGCTCATCCCGGGTTTGCGCGCCACGCCCGCAGTGACGATGCACACGTCAGCGCCAGCGATGTCAGCATAATCATTGGTGCCCTTCAGCACCGCGTCGAACCCTTCCACGGGCGCAGCCTGGGCGATGTCGAGTGCCTTCCCCTGCGGAATGCCCTCGGCAATGTCGAACAGGACGATGTCGCCCATTTCCCGGATGCCCGCAAGGTGGGCGAGCGTGCCGCCGATCATTCCGGCACCGATAAGCGCGATTTTCTTGCGAGCCATGAGAGCTCCCACCCTTTCTCTGGTCAAAGCGGGACCGGCAGCAGAAAGCGGCCGGGGGAAATGTGCCGCCCGCTTAGACGCGTGTGCCGCGGCGGGCAACCGGTGCCGCTAACGTAAACCCGCTTTTCCGCTGGTTTCCCCCGGCAACCGCCGCGCTAGCGAACGAATGGATCGATCGTCCGGATGGTGCCGTCGGGATTTTGGGTGAGCTCGGTCAGCTTGGCATTCCTGAGGTGCGTCCGGTTCGTCAACTTATAATGGGCGGCCCCGAAGCGGAGGAAGGCGCGCTTGCCTGAAGGCGTCGGCGCCGCCTCGAAGGTGCGCTGGTACCAGACGAGGCCATGGTACAGCCGCATCTCGGGCGCATGGCCGATCCAGGATCCGGGCAGGTGGACGATCGGCGAGCGCTGCATGTCGAATTCGAACAGCGCCGTCGGATCCTGGCGCGCCACGTCCGCCTGGACGATGTCGGCCCAACGGCGCGAGCTCGGGCCGGCCGGATCGCCGTGAAAGCCGGCGACGCCATCGCGATAGGGGTCAATCGACCAGTGCCAAGCGCCGTCGAGGCTCCTGCCCCCGCGCATGTCGGCAGAGGTCAGCACGGCGGCAGGAGCCGTGCCGGCCTGCTGAGCCATGGCCGGACATGCCAGCGTTAGCGCTAACAACAGGCCCGGATTGCGCGCCCGAAAAACTTGTGCATTCGCCTCTCCCTTTTGGAATCACACGTAAAAGCGAATCGGCAGAGCGTCCAGCCTTCAGTCGGCTCCGTGGCCGCTCGCCAGATAGCCTTCCGACTGCATCTCCATCAGGCGGGAGACCGTGCGCTGGAATTCGAACGCGCCGTGGCCCTCCGGGTAAAGCTCCGTCGGGACGGCGTCGGCCGAGGCGAGCAGCTTCACCTTATGCTCGTAGAGCGCATCGATGAGCGTGACGAACCGCGCCGCCTCGTTGCGGTTTTCGGGCCCGAGCTTCGGGATGCCCACGACGATCACCGTGTGGTACCGCCGCGCGATGGTGAGATAATCAGCCGCACCGCGCGGCTCTCCGCACAGGCGTTTGAACGAGAAGACGGCGACGCCTTTGAAGCTTTTCGGCACGTGGAGCGTGCGCCCGCCCTGCACCGGAATATCCTCGGAGGGCACCCGGTCGCGGTTCTCGACTGCATGGTCGGTGAGGCGGAAGAAGGCATCGCTCAGCGCCCTCGTCGCCTCCGGCCCGTTCGGCACGTACCAGGTCGGCATCCCGCCGAGGCGCTCCAGCCTGTAGTCGGTCGGGCCGTTCAGTGGCACCACGTCAAGCTCGCGCTCGACGAGTTCGATGAAAGGGAGGAACAGCTCGCGATTGAGCCCGCCCAAATAAAGATCGCGCGGCGGGCGGTTGGAGGTGGTTATCACCGTGACGCCATTGTCCAGGAGCTGAGAAAAAAGGCGGGAAAGGATCATCGCGTCGGCGCTGTTGTTGATGACCATCTCGTCGAAGGCGAGGAGCCGCGCTCCGGCGGCGATGTCGTGGGCGACCGGCGGGATCGGGTCCCCCCGTTCCTTCGCACGCTCGGCCCGCAAGCGCTCATGCACTTCGAGCATGAACTCGTGAAAATGGACCCGCCGCTTCGGACTTGGCTCGATGCTTTCGAAAGCGAGGTCCATCAGCATCGATTTGCCGCGGCCGACCCCGCCCCACATGTAGATGCCGCGCGGCTTCGAGGCGGCCTTGCCCGTGAGGCGGCTCCAGAGGCCAGGCTTCCGCTCCGCCTGAAGCTCACTGGCGAGCCGGTCGAGGAAAAAGATAGCCCGGCGCTGGTCCTCGTCGGGCCGGAGCTCGCCTGCCGCGAGCAGCTCTTCGTAAAGCTGGAGAACTGCGCTCACTGCGTCGAAAGCTTGCGGAGCGTCCCCGTCCAAGAGGCGACCGTCTCTCCCTCCTGCTCGACGAGGCCGCGCATCACGGCCAACCTTTTGCTCTCGCGCAGCACCTCGACTGTAGCGTCGAGCGGCACCCCCAGCCGGCCGGCCGAAAGGAAGTGGGCCGAAAGATCGAGCGTCACGGACGGCCCGATGTCTGCCCCGGCCGCATAGCCGCCGGCGAACATCGTCATATCAATGAAGGTGAGGATCGCCCCGCCGTGGATCGCCTCCCCCAAATTGCTCTGCCTGCGGTCAGGAAACATCCGGCAGCGGGCGCGGCCGGCTCCTTCACCGCGCACGAGGAGCTTGCCGATGGTCGCATTGTAGCGCTCGTCGTCGGGCAGGTCCCACGTCCACCAGCCGGGATGATCGGGATCGGGCTCGTGGCGGATGAGAGGGTGGATCGGGCGCTGCTGCGTGGACACTCGCGGTGGCTACTCTGAGCCCCTCCTAAGAGATGAGAGGGGAGTTGGCGTGGGTGGGAGGACCAAGGCTCGCGTCCTCATCCGGACCACCCCGCCCCCTCGTGCAGGGAGGTTAGATCGCCCGCTCCACGAGCATCTTCTTGGTCTCGGCGATTGCCTTGGCTGGGTTCAGACCCTTGGGACAGACGTTCGCGCAGTTCATGATCGTGTGGCAGCGATAAAGGCGGAACGGATCTTCGAGCTCGTCGAGCCGCTCGCCTGTCATCTCATCCCGGCTGTCCGCCAGCCAGCGATAAGCCTGCAGGAGGATCGCGGGGCCCAGGAACCTGTCCGAATTCCACCAATAGCTTGGGCAGCTGGATGAGCAGCACGCGCACAAGATGCACTCGTAAAGCCCATCGAGCTTGGCGCGATCTTCAGGGGACTGCAGCCGCTCCTTGCCGGACGGAGTGGGCGTCACGGTCTTGAGCCAAGGCTGGATCGATGCGTATTGCGCGAAGAAATGAGTGAAATCCGGCACGAGATCCTTGATCACGTCCATGTGCGGAAGCGGCGTGATCCGCACATCTCCCTTATAGTCCTCGATCGCGGTGGTGCAGGCGAGACCGTTCCTGCCGTTGATGTTCATCGAGCAGGAGCCGCAAATTCCCTCGCGGCAGGAGCGGCGGAAGGTGAGCGTTGGATCCTGCTCGTTCTTCATCCTGAGCAGCGCGTCCAGCACCATCGGCCCCGTCTCGTCGAGGTCGAGTTCGAAGGTGTCGTAATGCGGATTCTCGCCGCTATCGGGATCGTAGCGGTAAACCTTGAACTTCTTCACCCGTTTGGCACCACTCGGCGCCTTGAACGCGCGGCCCTTGCCGGTGATCTTGCTGTTCTTCGGAAGGGTGAACTCGGCCATCTGCTGATCCTTGTGCTGTGCGCGAGATAGTCGCTGAGACGCCTCGGCTCAACCTTCCAGAAGGCCGTGGCGCCGGAGGCTCTCGCAAAGCAAGGTCTCGATCAGCTGCTCTTGAGTCCAGCCGGCAAGCTGGGCCGAGCGGCCATAGACCTTCTGCGACCAGAGGTTCGCGTTCAGATT
>JALYNE010000357.1 GCA_030773375.1 Pseudomonadota bacterium | reverse complement strand
GCCTCTCGTCGGTTTCCGGATTCAGCATGTAAAAGGGCTTGTTGAAGTTCGTCCGGAACCAGATGAATTCGTGGCACAATTCCTCGCTGTCATGGTCCCGGTGTGCCGACACCGCCCGGCCGCTGTCGTCGTACATGATCAGCATGCGCCCTGTTGCCTTGAACGGGAGGGTGGCGATGAAGTCCAACAGCTCGGAGAACTCCGTCACGTCCTCCGTCGCCTCCCAAAGCTCAGGGCGATCAAGATCATAGTAGTTTTCGTAGAGCTTCGAGCGCGAGAGATAGACCAGCCGCGAGCCCGGGACCCGCGAAGCACTATGGTCCAGCAGGAAAGGTCCGGTGTAGAATTGAAGGTCACCCGCTCGGGAGAGCCGTCGCTCCAGGCGCTCCCTGACGTACCCGTCGAGCTGCTGGAGCCGCGCGACGTCGATGAACGGGTCCAGATCCTTGTAGTTGGGGTAGCGCACAGCGTTCATGTGATTCGGCCTTTCCGCCACCCTTCAACGAGACAGCAGCAAATTGGATCACGGCCGGCGGCCGTTCCGGGCGCGGAACTCCCGGCGGGCTGCGCCGTTGTGGGGCAATATAAAATAAAACCTGCCATCCCTAACCTTCGTTAGTGCGTCGACCCCGGTTCAATATAAGAGCCGTCCAGCAAAGTAACGCGCTAGCCTGCGTCGATAAACCAAAGCCATCGCCCGTCTATCTGGCGGCGACACAGCTATCGTGTGGAGCCTATGAAAATATATGTGAGCGGACTCTATTCTGGGGGTAATCCGCAGCCGGGTGTCGGTATTGTTCGTTCACTAAGGCAGGCCTATCCAAAAGCAGAGCTTATCGGCGTCGAATATTCGAATCGCGTGTCCGGTATCCACTGGGACGATCTGGATGACCTCTGGATCCAGCGCCCCTGGGATGAACTGAACCTCGACAGTTATGGGGCGCGCGTGAAGGCAGCGCTTGATGCCGGCGGCCTGTGGATCTCCGGCAGCGACCTCGAGGCGATGTGGCTCGCCGGTTTGTTTCCGGATGGCCACGATCATCTGCTTGCCCCACCCATGGGAGCGCTCCGCCGGATCACGAAGCCGGCTGTGGAGGCGGCGATGGGATTGCCCGTTAAGATCCCCACCTACATCTCCACCGATCATAGCGACTGGGACCTTCACGCTTTCTGCCGCGAGCATAATTGGCGGGTCTGGCTGAAAGGCCCCTATTACGATGCAGCGCGGACGCCGAGCTGGGACGTGTTCGAGGCGACCCGCAACGCGCTTTCGAAGGTCTGGTCGACGGAGCGCTTGTACCTCCAGGCGCATGTCAGCGGCTATGAAGAGTCGGTGATGCTGAGCGCCTATGAGGGCGAGCTGCTCGGCGCCGTCAGTATGCGCAAGCGCGAGATCACGCCCGAGGGCAAGACCTGGGCCGGCGACATTTCCGAAGTTCCCGACGAGTTCATGGTCCCGCTTCGCCGCATGGTGAAGGAGCTCCGATGGACCGGCGGCGGTGAGCTCGAAATGGTGCGCGACGCCGCTGGCCAAGCATGGCTGCTCGAAATGAACCCGCGCTTCCCGGCATGGGTTCATGGCGCGACGATCGCCGGGCACAATCTGCCCGCCCTTCTGGTTCAAGCGGCAAGCGGGGTTCGGGCTGTCCCCGCTCCGGCCCAGGGCCATGAGTTCACGCGGGTGGTGCTCGAAGTGCCCGTCCGGCCAGAATATCCGCTTCCACCGCTGCCGGAGCCCTTTGTCGGGGCGATCGGGCACTCGATGAAGCATCCGTCCGGTCTCACCTCGCTCGCCAAAAAGCTCCACAAGTCCAACCCGGAGCTGCTCGAAGTCGTGAACGAGGAGGGGAGCCCCAACGGCCTTCCCTTCATACCGGACTCCTTTGTCGAAGACATCAAGAGCTACGACTTCGATGCCGTCCAGACGCCGCAATTCCTGTTCATGGATTCGACCGCGGCCGGCCTCTTCAAGCGTGCCGGCGAGCGGTCACACCATCTCAGCACCAACGAAGTGCAGGTGGTCAGCGGCTACTCGATCAAGACCAATCCCGACGAGCGCCTGATACGGCTCGCCCTCGAGAACGGCTTCCTCGCCGAAGCGATCAGCCTGCTGGAGGTGCAGAAGGCGCTCGATGTCGGCTTCAGGCCGGATCAAGTGATCCTGAACGGCCCCGGCAAATGGTGGCCGGAGGGCATGATGCCCAAGGAGCGCCTGCACGCAGTTTTCTGCGACAGCGTCGCCGATCTCGACCGCGCGGTCGCGGCGATGGAGCGGGGCGAGATGTCCTCGGCCCATGTCGGGGTCCGGATCCGCACACCGAACGTCGTCTCCCGCTTCGGCATTCCGCTCGACAGCCCAGCCACTTTCCGGGAGCTCGTGGCGGCGGTGAAGCGGCTTCCCGCCGATACAGCCTTCGGGGTCCATTTCCACATGGCGAGTTCGAACATTGGCGTCGCGCAATGGTGGCACTTGTTCGAATCGATGCTGAAATGGTGCCGCTCGATCGAGAAGCTCAGCGGACGCAGCATCGAGATACTCGATATGGGCGGTGGCTGGTTCCCCGACGACTGGCATGCCGACGACGACAGCAAGTTCGCCAAAGCCGTGGAAACCGCACGCGCCATGCTCCCGAACGTTCGGCAGATCGTCTCCGAGCCCGGCAAGGCCATGGCTCAACCGTCCATGGCGCTTGCGATGCGGATCCTCGAGATCCAGGAACATGAGGACGACAAGATAGAAGCCGTGGTTGATGCTTCCATCGCGGAACTGCCCATGTACTTCTTCTATCCGCATCGCATGCTCAGGAAGTGCAGCGAAACGGGCCAGCTTCAGCCGCTTGGGCGCGGCAAGACTCACCTCATGGGCCGGCTCTGCATGGAGCACGACATTGTCGCGGCCAATGTTCAACTCCCCGAAGGAACGCGCGCCGGCGACCTTCTGATTTTCTGCGATGCCGGCGGTTATGACAGGAGCATGTCCTATGTATTTGGACGCGGCTGAACAGCTGGACGAGATCCGGGCCGAAGAGAGGCCCAAAGCGCCATCGGCAGGGTCGCGCTGGCAGCATTTCCCCTATAGCTGCCTTTCGCATCATGACGACGCCTGCTGCCACATTGCCCGGGAGTGGGTAATCGCCAACGATTTTGCGCAGCTGAACGGGGGCGACCTCCTGAGCGGGCCCCGCTGGCTGCGACAGAAATATGAGTGGGGGCCATCGCCCTGGCCGATGCACTGGTGCGATGTGGTCGAGCGCAAGGTGATCGATTGCGGCGCCCATTCGGCGCTGGCGCACGAGGTTTTCACTGCACGGGGCGTCACTGCCTTTCGCGCGCAGTTCATCCAGAGCTACAGCAGTGACGCCCTCGGTCAGTGGCGGACCAAATGGACCGACGAGGAGGTCTCCGACCACTGGATCGGCGACGACGTCATCTACCATGAAGGCAATGCGCTGCTCGTGGGCGACGACGAGGTGAAACTGTGGGATTCGAGCGCCGGCTGGTGGATCAATCCGCGCCAGAATGGCGGTTACGGAAGCCTCGCCGCCGTCCGCATCTTTGCCGATGGTCAGTGGGGCGGCGGCGACGGTTTCCGGTGGGGCGACCGCCGCATCAAGCCCAACCACTGGACGCAGATCTGATGCTTGCCCTTCCTTGCAGCTCAGGGAGGGGCAATTCTACCGGGCTGCAGTTGCCGGGGACGTGCGGGCGATAGGCTCCCGCGCGTTCGCCACCACTGAAAGCATCGCCGTCCAAGCGGCGACATTCTGCCGCAGCTGCTCGGGATC
>JALYNE010000356.1 GCA_030773375.1 Pseudomonadota bacterium | reverse complement strand
GGGAGCTGAATATGCGTGTTTTTTACGATCGCGACGCCGATCAGGATCTGATCAAAAGCAAAAAGGTCGCGATCGTCGGCTACGGAAGCCAAGGCCATGCTCATGCCCAGAACTTGAGGGATTCCGGTGTTGGGGAGGTGGCAATTGCGCTTCGGCCGGGCTCCGCCTCCGCCCAGAAGGCGGAAGGCGCCGGCTTTCAAGTCATGTCGTCTGGCGATGCAGCCGGCTGGGCGGACGTCGTCATGGTTCTCGCGCCAGACGAGCATCAAGCAGCGATTTATGAGGCGGAGATCGCGCCGAACATGAGGCCCGGCTCCGCGCTTGCATTCGCGCATGGCCTGAACATCCATTTCGGGCTCATCGAGCCGCGCCCGGACGTGGATGTGTTCATGGTTGCGCCCAAGGGCCCGGGCCATACCGTGCGTTCCGAGTTCGTTCGGGGCGGCGGCGTGCCGTGCCTGCTTGCAGTGGCGCAAGAGGCCGAGGGGACGAACGGCAACGGCTATGCCAAGGCGCTTGCGCTCTCTTATGCAAGTGCCGTCGGGGGTGGCCGGTCGGGCATCATCGAGACGACGTTCAAGGAAGAATGCGAGACCGACTTGTTCGGCGAGCAGGCCGTTCTTTGCGGTGGCGTCACGCACCTCATCATGGCCGGCTTCGAAACACTGACGGAGGCGGGCTACTCACCGGAGATGGCCTATTTCGAGTGCCTCCACGAGATGAAGCTGATCGTCGACCTCATGTACGAGGGCGGGATCGCCAACATGCGTTACTCGATCTCGAATACGGCTGAATTCGGTGACTACCAGATCGGCCCACGGATCATCACCGACGAGACCAAGGCCGAAATGAAGCGGGTTCTCGAGGACATTCAGAAAGGCCGTTTCGTGAGCCGGTTCCTCAGCGACAACCGAATCGGCAATCCCGAAATGAAGGCGGCAAGAGCCCTCCAGCGGGGCCACGAGATCGAGAAGACGGGCGCGAAGCTTCGCGCTATGATGCCGTGGATCGGATCGAACAAGCTGGTCGACAGGACGAAGAACTAAGCCGTGACCGACACTATCCTCATCTTTGACACCACCCTCAGGGATGGCGAGCAGTCACCCGGCTGCTCGATGAACCTCGAAGAGAAGCTGCAGGTCGCCCATCAGCTCGAAGAGCTTGGGATCGACATCATCGAGGCCGGCTTCGCGATCGCTTCCGAAGGCGACTTTCTCGCAGTCAGCGAGGTCGCAAAACAGTGCGAGCGGGCGATCGTTGCGAGCCTGGCGCGGGCATCCTCGCTCGACATCGAAAGAGCCTGGGAGGCGCTCAGGCATGCGCGCCGGCCACGTATCCACACCTTCATTGCGACCTCTCCGCTTCACATGCGGGTGAAGCTCGGCAAGACCGCCGACGAGGTGCTGGAGGCGATCGACGCTTCGGTCAGGCTGTCAAGGAAGCTTTGTCCCGACGTCGAATGGTCTGCGGAAGATGCCACGCGTTCGGATCCGGACTTTCTTGCGCGCGCAATCGAAACGGCTATTTCGGCAGGCGCACGGACGATCAATCTTCCCGATACGGTTGGTTATGCAACGCCCGAAACCTACGGTGCGCTGTTCCGTGACATGTTGGGGCGGGTGCCGAACTCCGACCTGGCCGTCTTTTCGACCCATTGTCACAATGATTTGGGGCTCGCGGTCGCCAATTCCCTTGCCGCGGTTCTGGCCGGCGCACGGCAGGTGGAATCGACGATCAATGGCATCGGCGAGCGGGCCGGCAACGCCGCCGTCGAAGAGATCGCCATGGCTCTCAAGGTGCGGCACGACGTGATGCCGCTTACGACCAACGTTCGTTCCACCGAGATCACGAAGGCCAGCCGCCTGGTTTCCGCCGTTACGGGCTTCCAGGTCCAGCCGAACAAGGCGATCGTGGGAGCCAATGCCTTCGCTCACGAAAGCGGAATCCATCAGGACGGGATGATCAAGGATTCCTCGACTTACGAGATCATGACGCCCGAGAGCGTCGGTCTGGTTACCTCGAACCTGGTGCTCGGCAAGCATAGCGGCCGCGCCGCCTTTCGCCAGAAGCTGCAGGAGCTCGGCTACGAGCTTGGCGACAATGCCTTTCAGGAGGCGTTCGCGCGGTTCAAAGAGCTTGCAGATGCGAAAAAGGAAATCTTCGAAGAAGACCTCATCGCGCTCGTAGACGACGAGATGCTGCGGGGGCACGACCCCATCCAGCTTCAGGAAATCGAAGTCTATTGCGGATCACACGGCCCGCAGCGGGCAGTCCTCACCTTGGAAGTGGATGGGGAGGAGAGAACGGCCGCGACCCGAGGGAACGGCCCTATCGATGCCATTTTTGCTGCCATGCGAAAGCTCGTCCCACACGATCAAGCACGCCTCGAGCGCTACGAGGTGCACGCAGTGACCGGCGGCACCGATGCGCAGGCGGAAGTTTCCGTTCTCCTTTCGGAGAACGGGATCACCACGCGGGGGCGGGGCGCTCATCACGACACCATGGTGGCAAGCGCCCGAGCTTATGTAAACGCGCTCAATAAGCTGATGGTGAAAAGGGTGCGGGCTGCAGGAGTGCACGCCTCCCTTTGACCGTGCCTGCCCCGGCAGGAGTTGAAAGTGCGGCCGCCAAGGGCGCCGCCAGCAGCGCAATTCAAGGAGCAGTTTTATGTTCAGGGGGTCCATCACTGCCCTTGTGACGCCTTTTCGTGGTGGAGCGGTCGACGAGGCGGGGCTTCGCAATCTCGTCGAATGGCAGATCGCAGAAGGGTCCAATGGGCTGGTGCCGTGCGGCACGACGGGCGAGTCCCCGACGTTGACGCACGAGGAGCACAGGCGGGTTGTCGAGCTCACCATCGAGGCTGCCGCGGGCCGAGTGCCGGTGATCGCCGGTACCGGATCCAACAACACGCAGGAGGCCGTCCAGCTCTCCCGTCACGCCGAGCAAGCCGGGGCTGATGCGCTTCTGATCGTCGCGCCTTACTATAACCGGCCCAGCCAGGAAGGCATTTACCAGCACTTTCGCCATATCGATCGCGCCGTCGGCATTCCCATCCTGGTTTACAACATACCGCCGCGCAGTGCGGTCGAAATCTCGGTCGAGACGCTGAAACGCATAGATGAGGATTGTGCGAACGTCGTGGGCGTCAAGGATGCGACGATGAACCTTGCGCGCCCTTCGCTCGAGCGAATGGCGTGCGGGGAAGAGTTCAATCTGCTTTCAGGCGAGGACGCGACCGCGCTTGGATACATGGCCCATGGCGGGCATGGCTGTATCTCCGTCACCGCCAATGTTGCGCCGCGCCTGTGTGCAGAGTTCCAGTTCCTGTGCCTGGCCGGGGACTTCAGGCGGGCGCTTTCCTATCAGGACAGGCTGATGCCGCTTCACCGGGCGCTGTTCCTCGAGCCCAATCCAGCCGGGCCGAAATTTGCTCTCCAGCGTCTCGGCATGATCACCAGCGAAGTCCGAGCGCCGCTGCTGGAAGCCTCTCCTCCAGTGCAGCGCGAGATCGAAGCCGCCATGGCACATGCAGGGCTTTTAAACTGAAACAAGATCCGAAAATAATCATCCCGGGAGTGCAGAGTTGATCATCCACAAGTTCGGCGGAAGCAGCTTGGCCGATGCCCTTGGCTTCACGCGCGTTGCCGAAATCGTTGGCGCGGCAGTTGGTCCGATCGCGGTCGTCGTTTCCGCCATGGGAGGTGTAACCGACGCGCTTGCCGCAGCGGTGGGGGCAGCCGCCGGACGCAACCCGTCCTACCGGGAAACGCTCGCCTCGCTTCAGACCAAACAT
>JALYNE010000355.1 GCA_030773375.1 Pseudomonadota bacterium | reverse complement strand
CCGCGGCGCGGTGCCGACGTCTCCTACCGTCTCGCCGTGTCCTTTGCCGATGCAGCGACGCTCAAGGAGCAGCGTGTCAGCCTCGGCAATGGCAAGACGATTTCGATCAAGCTTCCGAAGGGCGTCGAGGAAGGGGCCAAGATCCGGCTCACGGGTCAGGGCGAACAAGGCCCCGGCGGCAATGGCGATGCGATCGTGACCATCCACATCACTCCCCATCGCTTTTTCACCCGCGAAGGGGACGATATCCGACTGAACCTGCCGATCAGCCTCGACGAAGCCCTACTCGGCGCCAAGGTGAAGGTGCCGACAGTCGACGGAGCGGTGATGCTGAGCGTACCGAAGGGCTCGACCTCGGGCAAAGTGCTCCGGCTCAAGGGCAAGGGTTTCACGGGCAAGACCGGTGAACGCGGCGACCAGCTCGTCACGTTGATGATCGACGTTCCCGCCGACGATGCCGAGCTCAACCAGTTCGTCCAGAACTGGAAAAGCAAGGGCAAACGCAACCCCAGAGCCGCCCTGGGCGTCTAGCCGACGTGCAAAATATTTCGCCTGAATCACCCGAAGCGCGACGCAAGCGCCTCACGAAGGCGCGCGCACGTGTCGGGAGGAGCTTCCATAAAGTGAAGCCGGGCACGCGCGGCTTCGAAGTCACGAAGCGGGTTGCGATCGGCGTCTACTCCGACGGTTTCATCCACGCCGGCAACCTTGCCTACCTCGCGCTGATGACCCTTTTTCCATTTTTCATTGTCGCCGCGGCGGTCGCTCGGCTGTTCGGGCAGACGGAGGGCGGCATGGCGACCGTGGTCGCCTTTCTGCAAACAATGCCGCCCGACGTCGCCGAAGTGCTGAGGAAGCCGGTCAGCGACGTTCTGCAGGCCCGATCCGGCAATCTGCTCTGGCTCGGCGCCTTGGTGGGACTGTGGACGACGGGGAGCTTCATCGAGACGATCCGCGACATCATCCGCCGCGCTTACGGAGTCCCGTACAGCGCGCCCTTCTGGGAATATCGGCTCGGCTCGATGGGGCTGATCATCGGCTCGGTGCTGATGATCCTGCTCGCGCTTGCCGCGTCCGTGCTGCTGTCGGGCGCGCAGGGGTTCATCCTCGGCTTACTGCCGCAGGCCGAAGACCTGATCGGCGTTTTGACGCTGTTCCGGATCGTTCCAGGGCTGATCCTGTTCGGCTCGCTCTACCTCCTGTTCCTCTCGCTTACGCCGAGGCGCTACCGCAGCATCAAGTGCCTGAAGTGGCCCGGCCCTGCCTTTGTGACGGTTTGGTGGCTCGCCACCACGGCGCTTCTGCCGGTCGTCCTTTCCAGCCTGGGCGGATACGATCTCACCTACGGCAGCCTCGCCGGCGTGATGATCGCACTGATCTTCTTCTTCATGATCGGGCTCGGCGTCACGATCGGGGCTCAGCTCAACGCAGCACTGGCGGAACCGCCAGAACCGACTGTAAAGGAGATCGAGACAGCGAAGGCTGAAGAGGAGGGGAAATGACGGGGTTGATGGCGGGCAAGAGGGGGCTGATCATGGGCCTCGCCAATGATCGGTCGCTTGCCTGGGGCATTGCCCAGGCCCTCGCTCAGCACGGAGCGGAGCTGGCGTTCAGCTATCAAGGCGAGGCCCTGCAACGTCGCGTCGGTCCTCTGGCTTCCCAGCTCGGCTCGGACTTCCTGATCGACTGCGACGTGTCGAACGCAGATGGAGTGGATCGCACCTTTGCCGAACTGAAGAAGCGATGGGAGACGCTCGACTTCGTCGTCCACGCGATCGGCTTTTCCGATAAGAACGAGCTTCGCGGCAAGTTCGTCGACACCAGCCTCGACAACTTCCTGATGACGATGAACATCTCCGCCTACAGCTTCGTAGCCGTTGCCAAACGCGCACGGGAGATGATGCCGGACGGGGGAAGCCTGCTCACGCTTTCTTATTACGGCGCCGAGAAGGTGATCCCGCACTATAACGTCATGGGGGTAGCCAAGGCAGCTCTCGAAACCAGCGTCAAATATCTGGCCATGGACCTCGGCCCGGAGAAGATCCGGGTCAACGCCATCTCGGCAGGACCGATCAAGACGCTTGCCGCCAGCGGGATCGGCGACTTCCGCTACATCATGAAGTGGAACGAATATAATTCACCGCTCCGGCGCAACGTCACGATCGAGGACGTCGGCGGCGCGGCCCTCTACCTGCTCTCCGATCTCGCTTCCGGCGTGACAGGGGAAACCCATCACGTGGATGCAGGCTATCACGTCGTCGGGATGAAGGCAGAAGACGCGCCGGACATCGCCACGACCTGAGACATGATCGCGCGGCGCCTCCTCGTCCGCGGCCGCGTCCAGGGCGTCTTCTACCGCAACTGGACGGTCGCGACCGCGCGCGCGCTCGGAGTAGCGGGCTGGGTGCGAAACTTGTCGAGCGGCGAAGTTGAAGTTTATGCGCTTGGCGAAGAGCCGGCGGTGAACGCGCTGATCGAACGCTGCAGGAGGGGCCCGCCAGCTGCAGCCGTGGCCGAAGTGACGGTGAGCGATGTCGAGCCCGAACCAGTTGAGGGCTTCTCAAAACGCGCTACGGCGTAGAGCCAAGTACAACTAGAGTGCTTGTCAGTCAGGTGGAATCACCTGACGGCTCGGAAAGCACGGCAAACAAAGGAAACTGGCCGCGTCCCCGGTTCAATCCAACCGGGAACGAGTCTAAAGCCGCCGCTTGCCGACGAGCGTGCCCTTGGTTCCGCTTTTAAGAAGCCGGAACTCGAAATCCGGCCATTCTTTGCGCCAGCGCCGTGCCACCAGGCGCTCGCCGGGGCGGGTGGCGTCGTCGAGCATGATGGTTCCGCCGGGCGCGATCTGCTCGAAAACGCTCGCAGCCGCGCCCCTGGTGAACGGGTGGATGGTCCACGGTGGGCCATCGATGAGTAGGAAATCGATAGAAGCGGGAAGCGGGCCATGGTCGTACCACAGGCCGGGCCAGCCGTTCGGCGATGGACGAAGCGGCACGGCCCGCAGGTCAGCCTCAAGCCCATGCTCGGCCAGCCAATCGCGATTGGCCCGTACGAATTCCGGATGCTGTTCGAAGCTGATGAAGGTGCCGCCGCCGGCGATCTGGAGCGCCCGGGCGATGATGAGGGTCGACGCGCCGGTGCCGAATTCGACGACGACCTTTGGTTTGCTGGCGAGGATATGATCGGCAAGGAGCGTGAGAAGGCCTGTGTCGGCCTTCCAGCTTCCGAGATTCGGAAGTGCGTCGTGCGGAAGCTGAAGCCGGTCGAGCAGCGCTCGCTTGGCCTTTTTGCTGCCGCCGCGCAGGCTTCTGAGCAGCCACGGCCACTGCACTGCTCCGATTGCCAACAATGCGGCCCAGTCACCGGCGGAGCGCACATGGCCCGCCGAAGCCGTTCCGGAGCGCGGAAGGAGCCCCGTCGTTTCCCGGGTGGTCATCAGTCGGCGAACGGATCGCGGACGAGGATCGTGTCCTCGCGCTCGGGGCTGGTGGAGACGAGCGCCACCGGCGTCCGGATCAGCTCCTCGATGCGCCGGATATATTTGATCGCCTGGGCCGGAAGCTGGGCCCAGCTGCGTGCCCCCGCAGTCGATTCCCCCCACCCCGCGACGGTTTCGTAAATCGGCTCCACCGCGGCCTGGTCGGCCGCATGCGCGGGCAGGTGGTCCGATGTTGCGCCGCGCAATCGGTAGCCGGTGCAAATCTTGATTTCATCCAGCCCGTCAAGGACGTCGAGCTTTGTCAGCGCGATCCCGGTGACGCCCGAGACAGCGCAGGATTGGCGCACCAGCACGGC
>JALYNE010000354.1 GCA_030773375.1 Pseudomonadota bacterium | reverse complement strand
CCTGCACATATTTGTTGAGCGCGTAAATCGAAGCAAGATCAGGCGTCTTCCATTCGGGCGTGGCGATCGGCTTCAGCGGACGTCCGGCAGAGTCCACCGGATCCCAGCTCTGCTCCTCGCTGGTCCGGGCCTCGCGCTTGGCATTTTGTACAAAGCCGCCGTCGGCATCGAGATAAAGGCCTTCGCCGTATATGCTCATGGAAGAAGCGGTGACGACGCGGCGAACCGGGTCGTCGATCAGCTTTTCGAACAGCACGGCGGTGCCGACATCGTTGACGGACGTGTACCGCTCGACCGCGTACATGGATTGGCCGACGCCGACTTCGGCAGCCAGGTGAATGACGCTATCGACCCCCTTCAAAGCTTTGGCGACAGCGTCGCCATTGCGCACATCGGCACGGATCAGCTCCACCTCCTGCGGGAGGTCTTCGGGGCGCTCGCGGTCGCCATGAACCTGCTCGATGAGGCTATCGAGGACGCGAACCTCGTGCCCCCTTTCGAGCAACTCTCTACAAACGGCGCGTCCAATGAAACCGGCGCCCCCGGTGATCAGGATCTTTTCAGCCAATGCGTCCCCCGTTAGTGGTCTTCAGGAATGGCAAGATGCTTGTTCAGCCCCCGTGCAGCTTCATCTTCATCTTCATCTACAAAGCGGGTAATGCTCCGTTGCTGCGTTTGTTCCGCCCGCGGTTCATTTGCGGCGCTTTGAGAGGCTTGGAACTCCCTTCTGAGGCCGGTTGTTAGCAGCAAAACGGGGTCGTTACATGTCAGTTCCGAATTTCGAGTGACCGCCACCATTCTCCTCATTCGGCACGCGGCGCATGTGGAACTCGGCCGTACCCTTAGCGGGCGGCGGCGCGATGTCGCTCTCAGCGCCGATGGCCTCGAACAAGCGGAAATCGTTGCCGATTTGCTGGGCGTCGAGCCGCTTTCGGCGGTTTATTCGAGCCCGCGGGAGCGCGCTTATTACACCGCCCGGAGCATCGCCGAACCGCATGAGCTCAAGGTGCAGATCGCCGATGGGCTTGATGAAGTCGACTTCGGCGCGTGGACAGGTCTTTCGTTCGACGTGCTCGAGGGAGACCCGTTATGGGACGAATGGAATTCCGCCCGGGGAATTGCGCGGCCGCCCGGCGGCGAGAGCATGGAGGAAGCATGTCGCCGTGCGGTCGCCGAGGTTCAGCAAAAGGCCGCCGAGCATCCAGACCAGACGATTGCAATGGTCAGCCACTGCGACGTCATCCGCGGCCTCATCGCTTATTATCTTGGTTTGCCGCTCGACAATCTGCTGCGCTTCGATATCGACCCCGCTTCCATCTCCCGGATCGTGGTCGGCAGCTGGGGCGCCCGTGTCGTGAGTGTGAATGAGAGGCTATACCAATGAACGTCGAAGGGAGCCGGATGGAAGCCAAGGACCGTTTGAAAGACAGGATCGAGGCGCTCGCCCCATGGTTCCATAACATGAACCTCGGCGGGATGTGGACGGCTCCTGATCACTTCCTCGGCGACTATCCCAATGTGAAGTTCAAGCGCTTCGCGCCGCATTTGCCTGAGGATCTCAGCGGCAAGAGCGTGCTCGACATCGGCTGCAATGCGGGTTTCTACTCGATCGAGATGAAGCGCCGGGGAGCCGACCGCGTGGTCGGGATCGATTCCGACGAGCGTTACCTCGCCCAGGCCCAGCTCGCGTCCGAAACGCTCGGCTACAGGAATCTGGAGTTCCGCAACCTGTCGGTTTACGACGTGGGTGCGCTCGGCGAAAAGTTCGATGTGGTGATCTTCATGGGGGTGCTCTACCATCTGCGGCACCCGCTCCTCGCGCTTGATCTCATCCACGAGCACGTCGCCCGCGATATCCTGATTTTCCAGTCGATGCAGCGCGGCTCCGACCAGGTGATGGACCTGCAAGAGGATTACCCGTTCGAGGAGCGGGAAATCTTCTATGAAACCGGCTACCCCAAGCTCCACTTCATAGAGCGCGAATATGCCCGCGACTGGACCAATTGGTGGGTGCCGAACCGCGCCTGCGCCGAAGCCATGCTTCGGGCATCAGGCTTTTCGATCGAAACCCGGGCGGAAGACGAGGTCTACATTTGTCGACGGGCGGAAATGCCCTATGCACAATGGCAAGCCGGAGCGGTCTATCCGGCCAAGGGGACGAACTAAATGCTCGAAGCGGCCATGATCTGGAACGAGCCCAACAATAAATCGCATTGGGACCCGGAGATTGACCCCGAATGGACGATGTTCGGGCACACCGTGATCGAGGCAGCCCGGGCGATCCATTCCGTCAATCCAGACGTGAAGCGCGTGCTTGGCGGCATCTCACCGATCGACCCCTTCTTCATTCAGCGCCTGCAGGGCTATGGCGTGCTTGATCACGTCGACGTCATCGCCGTTCATGGTTTCCCGCTTGACTGGAATTTGTGGCCGATCAGCGCCTGGCCAAGCAAGATCGCCGAGATCGAAGCTGTGGCTCCGAACCATGAAATCTGGGCGACCGAAGTCGGGGTCGGCAGCTTCGGTGCCGAAGAAGTGCAGGTGTTCGGCGTGAACCGCACGGCCGAATTGCTGGTCGGCAGGGTGCCGCGCATCTTCTGGTATTCGCTGTTCGATCTTCCGCATGAATGGGGCGCTACGACGCGGCACAAGGAGGCCGAGGGATCGAGCTACTACCGCCACTTCTACATGGGCCTCATACGAGAGGACGGCACCCCGAAGCTCGCGCTCGAACATTTCGCCAGGCACACGCCCCAGATGGGGATCATGCAATGGTTCCATTTTGAAGACCCGAGGCTCGATGATGCCGTGAAGTGGATGAGGCGGCTTGGCGTCACGCATCTTCGCACCGGCCTCTCCTGGGCGGACAGTTACCGCCCCGGCTGGGAAAGCTGGTTCGACCGCCAGATGGACGCGCTCGCAGAATTCGAGACCACCGTCACCTTCTGCTTCACGCCCGAAAGCGAAGGCATTGTGCCGCACCACACCAGCCCGGCCAGGGACCCGATGTATTTTGCGGATTTCTGCGCCCGGATGATCGACCGCTATGCGCCCCCCCAACTCCAGGCGGCAGTTGCCTGAGATGGGCCTGGTCGACCCCGCGCGGATCAATGTCGCGATTGTCGGCGTCGGCAATTGCGCAAGCTCGCTCGTACAAGGCGTGGCGCATTATCAGAATGGGGGGGCGAACGAGCAGATCGGCCTGATGCACTGGGATGTGGGCGGCTACCGGCCGAAGGACATCCGCTTCGTTGCCGCCTGGGATGTCGATCGCCGCAAGGTCGGCCGCGACATAGCGCAGGCCATCTTTGCCAAGCCCAATTGCACCGCCATCTTCTGCGATCACGTCCCGGAATCAGGCGTGAAGGTGCAGATGGGCCGCGTGCTGGATGGATTTTCGGAGCATATGGCCGAGGCTCCGGACGATCGCACCTTTCTCGTCGCCGAGGCGCCAGAGGCTGAGAAAGCTACGGTGGTGAAAACGCTTCGCGAAACCCAGACCGACGTTCTCCTCAACTATCTACCGGTCGGTAGCCAGAAAGCGACCGAATTCTACGCCGAATGCGCACTCGAAGCAGGCGTCGCCTTTGTGAACAACATCCCGGTCTTCATCGCCAGCGACCCTGCCTGGGCACAGCGCTTCGAGGAAGCGCGCCTCCCGATCATCGGTGATGACATCAAGGCGCAGCTTGGCGCCACCATCGTCCACCGCGTGCTCACGGACCTCTTTGCCAAGCGCGGCGTGAAGCTTGAGCGGACGTACCAGCTCAACACCGGCGGCAATACCGACTTTCTCAACA